>CAMTOT010000067.1 GCA_947074165.1 uncultured Bacteroidales bacterium | reverse complement strand
TCTACACCAGGACGTACACTCTTTCCCTACACGACGCTCTTCCGATCTGTTTTAGATTATACTACTCATCTAAAATATAATTGCAAATGCTTTAATTATGTATATGCAATAGAAGAAATAAACGTAAAATTATGTCAGTAAACAAAGTAATTTTAATAGGAAATGTGGGGCGTGATCCTGAAGTTAGGTATCTCGAAGGAGGTGTTGGGGTAGCGTCTTTTACATTAGCAACTACGGAAAGAGGTTATAAAACGCAGACAGGTGTACAGATACCTGATCGTACAGAATGGCATAATATCATAGCGTGGCGCGGGCTGGCGCAGATTGCCGAGAAGTTTATAAAGAAGGGTACGCAGATTTATGTTGAAGGTAAATTACGTACGCGCTCCTGGGATGATCAGGCAGGAGGGAAGCATTATGTGACCGAAATCTATGCCGACAATATCGAGTTGCTTGGTGGTCGTCCTGTAATAAACAATGCCGCCGCTGCTACTACTGCCGGAGCTCCCGCGGCTCAGGTAAATGTTCAGCAAAACATTCAGAACGCATTGAATAATAATGATGATAATCTGCCATTTTAATTACATTATATATAATATTGAGAAAGCGAAATCTAAGTATATCAGATTTCGCTTTTCTAATTATAATTAACTACTGAAAAAATTATTATATTTGCATTACTCTCAAATGTTTTTATTTTCGTTATAACCGAGAATATATTGTTTAATTAAAACTGACATCATTGGACACGGACCATTATCTATCGTTGTTATTATCAGTCGTTTTTCAGACGCCAAGCGTAGGTGCAGTCATTGCACTTGTTTTAGCCTGCTTATTGTTATTTGCTTCAGGATTTATTTCAGCGTCGGAAATTGCATTTTTTTCCCTTTCTCCGGTTGATCACTCACGTATTGAAGCTTCCGAACACCAGTCAGATCACAATATAAAAGATCTTCTTGACAACTCAGAGTCATTGCTTGCCACAATTTTAATAGCGAATAATCTTGTCAATGTAGCGGTAGTTATACTGTTTACATTTTTCATGAACTCAATATTTCTATCTATATCAGGCGTTCTGTCTTTTATTCTGCAAACTGTCGTGCTGACATTTATGCTTTTGCTTGTTGGTGAGATTATGCCAAAGATTTACGCGTCATACAATCCACTAAAATTTGCGAGATTCTCAGCCAGTGTGCTTCTTTTCTTTGAAAAACTCTTTTATCCTATTTCAACTGTACTTGTTTTAACGACCAATCATATAAACAAACGACTTGTGCCGCGTACATCCAATCTTTCTATGGATGATCTCTCGCAGGCTCTTGAACTTACCTCGCATGAAATAAAAGAGGAAAAAAATATGCTTGAGGAGATAATCAAATTCGGTGATAAAAGCGCGCAGGAGGTTATGACCTCAAGGATGGATTTTACTGCCATTGAGATTAATACAGGTTTTGAGGATGTGCTTAAACTGGTCGTAGAGACAAATTACTCACGTATACCTGTTTATGAGACAACAGAAGACCATATTAAAGGTATATTATACAGTAAAGATTTACTCCCTCATTTAAATAAAGATAATGAGTTTAACTGGCTCGCTCTTGTACGTCCTGCATACTATGTGCCTGAGACAAAGAAAATTGATGATCTTCTTGAAGAGTTTAGGTCAAAAAAGATACACATGGCTATCGTTGTCGATGAGTTTGGCGGTACGTCTGGATTGATCACACTTGAAGATATCCTGGAGGAAATTGTAGGAGAGATCAGCGATGAGTATGATGAGGATACAAGAAATTATCAAAAGATTAGTGATACGACATGGATATTTGAGGCCAAAATACAACTCAATGATTTTTACAAAATAACTTCACTTGACGAAGCTCTTTTTGATGAATATTCCGAGAATTGTGAAACACTGGCAGGTCTTATTCTTGAGATTAAAGGTGATTTCCCTCAACAACGTGAGTCTATTGATTTCAACGGATTTCGTTTTACTATACTGCAGATGGACAAGCGTAGCATTAAAAAGATAAAATTTCAGATTATAAATCTTGCTTTAGTGCCGGATAACGAATAATATATGCCTTTATTAAACAAAGAGATTCTATCAGACGGGACAATACTATATATATGGAGTATTGAAGAGTCGGAATCGGAATTAATAGCAATGATCCCTGACTTTAATAGATATGAAAGTCAGTTTTTATTACATAAGTCCGGTCGCCGCAGACTTGAGTTTCTTGCAGTACGTGTATTGATGTCTATAGGCTCACCGGGATCAGATATTTGTTATCATGCTTCGGGGAAACCATTTCTTGATGATGAGAAATATTATGTAAGTATATCGCACTCAGGTAAGTTTGTCGCTATAATGCTCAATAGCTCTAAGCCCATAGCATTAGATATAGAGGTAATCGCAGACAAAGCATCCCGTTTACACCAAAGATTTTTATCCTTGTCTGAGTTGCCGGAAACACGATTGACAGATCAGGAGTTTCAACTTTACTGTGTGTTATGCTGGTCTGCGAAGGAATCAGTATTTAAGTATATTGACAAAGAAGGCGTTGATTTTCGCGATAACATCAAATTCACCCCATTTACTCTTAATTCATACTGTATAGAATCGCTTGTAAAAACAAGTGATGACAAGAATTCGCATCTTCATATTAATTTTAGGATTTACGACGCATTTGTAATGTCCTACATCAATTAAAATTATATCCCGATTACTCATGAAATTATCCCAATTAGCTCTTGTATTGGAGGGCGGAGGTATGCGTGGAGCGTTTACTGCCGGTGTGATTGATTATTTTTTAGAAAATAAGATATATTTTCCATATGTAATAGGAGTTTCGGCAGGTGCCAGCAACGGTATCTCTTACGCATCAAGACAGCAGGGCAGAGCCCGATTTGGCGATATTGATCTTCTAAAGATTCGTCCTTATATCGGATTGAAACATATGTTGAAAGGTAATGGGTATATAGATCTTGATTATATTTTTTATGAGTATCCCGACAGTCTGTACCCATACGACTTTAAGACATATAAAGAGTCGAAAGCTGAATTTGTAATGGTAACTACAGATTCGATTACAGGTAAAGCTTGTTATCTTAAAGAAAAGCAGGTGGAAAAACGTCTGGTTGATATTTGCAGAGCAAGTTGTTCTTTACCATTTATGTGTCCGATGGGAGAGGTTGACGGAATTCCTATGGTAGATGGCGGTGTTTCTGATCCACTACCTGTGGAGCATGCGATAGAAGCCGGTTATAAATCGCAGATTATAGTTCTTACACGAAACAAAGGTTATCGCAAGGATGAGAAACAAATTCATATTCCATCTTTTATATATAAGAAATACCCTAATCTCAAGGCATCACTAAAAATCAGGGCACGCAGATATAATGAAACTCTCGATTTGATAGAACGGCTTGAAGAATCAGGTATAGTAAAGGTTATTCGTCCTGTAAGGAAGCTCGAAGTGGGGCGTGTTGAAAAGGACTTAAATAAATTGACAGATTTATATAAACAGGGCTTTGAGGAGGCTTCCAGAGTTATGGGAGGCGTAAATATTGATACAATACAGTATTTCTGAACTATTGTTAATAATAAAATATTAATTTGAATGTTAATAAAAAAAACAATATTTTTATCTCGGCACGGTTTAATATAGCATTGTTTGTATGATTCCGCAGATACTAAACTTTAACGAGGTGAAATGAATTCAGATACTATTATAAGATTATTTTTTTTATTTACATCATTTATATTTGGATTACTGGTAAAAAAGAAATACTACAAAAACAGGCTCGAGAGCGTCACTAAAAAATTTGATAACGCAGATCAAAAGACTAATCTGATTTTAAACAATATAAATTCATGTCTTTTGTGTATTGATAAATCTCTCAATATATTATGGAGTCATAATTTTCATTTTCTTGATTTTGATGCCGGTTCGGATCAGTTATCATATAAGGAAGGCGATGTTTTCTGTAAGAACCCAAATAAAAACTGCGAGTTGTGTCGTAACGGGTGTATAGTGCGAAAAGTCTTAAATAGCCATAACCCACAAAAAGATCTTGTTGTTCTCTCTTCAGGCGATTGTTATGATGTCTATGCAAATCCGATATTTGATGATTACGGTGATGTCGAAAAGGTGATACTAAAGGCAGATAACATAACGAGCTATCATAAATTATTTACCGAACTTAATAAAAAAGAACAGGAGTCAGAGTCCAAAGAATATCTGTATACTTCGGTGCTGGATTTTATGCCTGGTGTTTTCACTGTGAAATCAGTCGATAACGGACTCACTTATGTAAAAACCAATAAGACATTTTTAGATATGTTTCACGTCAGATTATCTGATGTATACAATAAAAATGATTTTGAGATTTTTCCGGAAGATACAGCCACAATGATGAGAGATATTGATAATCAAATACTCGAATCAGGAAAAAATATTACACATACTTATCCTATTGTTAAACATAAAGATGTGTACTGGAATGTTTACAGACGATTAGTTTCAACCTCAAAAGGAGAATCGTTTATAATATCGGTAGGACACGATGTTACCTCAATACAGCTTGCGAGCAATGAGCTTGAGAGAGCTAAACAGAAAGCTGTCGAATCAGATAAACTGAAGTCGCTGTTTCTTGCCAATATGAGTCATGAGATACGCACACCTCTAAACGCTATCATCGGCTTCTCTGAACTATTGCAGCAGACGGATAAAAAACATGATAAAGAAAGATACGTTAAGCTTATAAACTACAACAATGAATTGCTGCTTCGTCAGATTGACGACATTCTTATCTTTGCCCAGCTCGAGTCAGGAGTTTTCACTCTAAAAAGAGAAAAGTTTGATTTGAGCGAGTTCTTTGTGAATAGTTTTGAAGAACTGAGCCGCCATAACAATAACCCGAATGTTAAGTTGATATTGAAGAATCCTTTCAGGAGTTGTGAAGTTATACTTGACCGGCATTGTGTATTTCTGATAATATCCAACTTTACATTAAACGCGATTAAAAATACACGACAGGGTAGTATCGAGATGGGTTATGAGCTTTCAGGTGAAGGGATTCGTTTTTATGTTAGTGATACAGGAATAGGTATACCTCAGGATAAGCATGAAAAGATATTCAATCGCTTTGAGAAACTTGATGAATTTGCCGAAGGTACAGGGCTGGGGCTTGCTATTTGTAAATCTATCATTGCCGCTTCTAATGGTGAAATAGGATTTGATTCAGATCCCGGTAAAGGATCTACCTTTTGGGCATGGGTCAAATGTGAGCCGGTCATAGAGTATATTAAATAAAATACAAAACCCTGTTATGACTATTATTTCATAACAGGGTTTTGTATTTTATTTAATATGCTCCTTTTTCCATTCAGCGTAAGTCTCGAATAACTCTCTTGGTTGATCTGTATACCAACCGTATCCGACTCTTCTTTCTCTTTCTATTTCAGCTACAGAATTCTTCTTTACTCCGTCTCTTCCGCAGAAATAAGGTTTGTCAGTATCAAGATCATAATATCTTGCCCATAATGGCTCCGCGTCAGGATCTGCAACTACATGTCGGTCGTACTCCTCATATTTGTCTCTGAACCATTCAAATCGTATACCGGTCAGTTTATATTCTTCAAGCCACTCCATCGCGGATACAACTGACTGTTTTATCTCCTCCGATGGATTTTTTACAGACATAAGATGTTTGATAATCTTAGTGCTTTCCTGAGGCGAAAGAGAAGGTAACTCATATGAACGGGCTTTCTCCGGCTGATAATTGTTTTTATCACATTGTTGAGGCCATATTGTTTTTCGACCGTTTTTCACATACTGACATTTCAGTATAGCCTTTAATCCTTTTTCGTGAGCTTTACGTGATACAGTGATAAGTTCTTTTTCTCTAATGTGAGAATACTCTGATTTGTCTTTACTATACTCATCAAGGAGTTTCATAATGTTCATCATCGAATCATCGTTGAATGTGATATGAACCTGATAGCCCTTCGGATTTGGCCAAAACTGAGGCCATCCGCCATTATCATACTGACCTGACAATATATAACGCATGCCATTATTAAAAGCCGTTTTATAGCGTCTGTCTCGTGTCTCTTTATACATTCCCGATAGATATTTCATCTCTGAAATCGTAGCGTTATTGTCGGTTGTACAATCCGAATCAATATCTTTCTGGCTTATCAGCAGATCCACCTCTTCCTTTGACAACGGTTTGTGCATAGGCATATTCTTAGGCCATCCGCCAACATTGCGCTGATAAAGCAATACATTCTCGGCGTACTCTTTTGCCTCGGCTGTTTTAAAAAACTCTTCCGGTGAGTTATTCGCTATTTTTCGCCACTCACGAGCGGAATAGGTAAAAGTATTATCTTCCGATTTAGCGTAAGATAAACCCATTATAACCATCATCCCGGTTAATAAAAATCTCTTCATTATTTCAATTTTATAGGTCTGTTAAGGTATTTATAGAATATACCTCATATTATTATTTATTCATTGCAAATATATTATTATAAATATGTGGTGGCATAAATGTATTATTTTTTTTTACATATTTATAATTGTTTATGCATGAACGCGCGAAGTATAATTCTTGTTTTAATTTAAACAAGATGAATGAGGCGATGGAAACAAATTATGAAAACTTTATATTTTATCTTCAGACAAACGAGATAAGATTTGAAAATAATGCAGAGGCAAGGCTTGTCCGCTTTGGCTATAATATAGATATGGGTACAATAGAGATTGTTGTAGATTTTGAGCATGAAAAGCGGATTGGCTTTTTCAGCTTCTTAAATATGACAGTTACGGATCCAACCAGAATAAAATCTCTCGAACTCGCAAATTACTTTAATGAATCTCTCAATTACGGAAGTATAATTATTACTCAGACTAATCAGATTGTATATAAGATAATGTTTAGTACGTTTGACAATCCTATACATGATGATCAGTGGGCAGAAATAATTTTCCGTTTATGGAGTATTTCAAGAGATGTCTATCCGTTGTTCGGACGAATTATCTTCTCAGGAGAAGAGCCCGGACCTCTTTTTGAGGAGTTTCTTAAGGCAAAAGAAAAACAGCATAGAGATGCCAATGATATTGTGAAGGGAGATGGTCCGGAAGGACATGGTATCAACCCTAAGGGAGTTGATGATCCGGAGAACTCTAAAGACCCTTTCGGCAGAGATAACGGTACATCACAGTTTCCGTTTAATGCTAATCACCACTACGGAACCACGGATAAAAACAAATTCAAAGATTTCCGTGACTGGTTTATGCAGAACTGACAAAAAAAATACTCCGTAGCAGATACTAATTTTCTGCTTACGGAGTATACTATTTATTTTTTAAGCGCTTTTTCAATCGCTTTTTCAATCTCTTCTCCACGAAGGTTTCTTGCTATGATTGTACCGTCAGGTCCAAACAAAATAATGTGAGGGATACCGGCTATACCGTATAGCTCGGTAGGTTCTGACTGCGCATTTATAATCTGATTCCAGTTTACGCCAAGTTCGGCAGATGCTTTAAGCGTATTTTCCGGCTTATCCCATACAGCAACGCTCAATACGTCGAAGTCGTTGCCTTTATATTTTTCATAAACAGAAGAAACAAGCGGGGTCTCCTTTCTGCATGGTCCGCACCATGATGCCCAGAAATCAACAAGTACATATTTACCGTTGCCAACATAATCGGATAGCTTTGCTACGCTACCGTCCAAATTACCGTTTTCTACAATAAAATCAGTAAATACGCTGCCTTCAGCTGTTTTTTTACTGTTTTCAATGCGTGCGATTACTTTTTTCGTAGGTGCAAACTCAAATGCTGTCGGAGCAGTTTCGTTCGATAGTTTTGAAATATAAAACTCTGTGTCGCTTACGCTATAAAGAATGTCGTATACAATATATTTGCCAAGCGCGTTAGACTTATTCACATTAAGTATATCAAGATTTTTTGCTACATACAACGAGTCAAGAGATCCTTCGAAACTATTGATCTCATCCTCGCTTTTATTTGCGGCAACCATATCCTCATAAATTTTATTTATCTCATTAGTCCATTCAGTATTACTCTGATTGTATTTACTTTTTAAATCATTTAGCGGAGTACCTGATATCGAATCCTTAGTTTCAAGATTTAAAGATATTATTCCAGGTTCAATAATAACATCGGCATATAGTCTGTTAATCTTTACTCTGGCTACTTTCTCTTCAGTTGCGCTTCCGTTGAATGTAAATGAATTGTTTTCTATAAGAACGCTGTCAATATTCATATTCTTTTCATAATCGAAAAGATAAATATATTCTCCGTTGAGATTAGCATTTTTAGTAGTCCCGTTTATAGTAAATGTTTCCGGTTGTTTGCCACACGATGCAAACATTAGTGGAATAGAGAAGAGTGGTAAAAATTTTCTCATAATGTGAATGAATAATTAAATAATCAATAGAATTAAATTAGATAACTTTTATATAAATAAAATGTTTGCATGTAAAAATACCCTATTTATCATTTAATTTATCAGATGAGAATGGTCTTTTAATATAAATTATACAACGATTGCTACATGTACTTCTATTATTTAAAATTAACAAAGATTTGAATAATTGTTTTCTTCGTTTATTACATTAATAAGAGCCTCATGCAATAATTTATTAGTAGCTAATACTGTTCTACCGCTTATCCAGTCGTCTCCACCCGTAAAATCGGTTATTTTACCTCCTGCATTCATTAAAATTATTGCTCCGGCCGCTACATCCCATGGTCCGAGAAAAGCCTCTATTCTTGCCTCAAATCTTCCGCAAGCGACGTAACATAATTCCGCAGCTGTAGACCCCTGCACCCTTATTCCGCCTACATTTCCATACAGGGCGTTAACAAGCATATTAGCGGTTGGTTTGTAACTGTTATAATCATAAGGAAGTCCAAGCTCAACAAACGCTTTGTCCATATCATTGATATCTGATACGTGTATAATCTTACCGTTTAGATATGAAGGAGCTCCCTTGTATGTATAATAACACTCATCTCTGCATACTTCATATACTACACCGATTATAATTTCCTCTTTAGTACGCAATGCTATACTTACGCAAAATGGAGGATTATTGTGAATAAAGTTAGTAGTTCCGTCAAGCGGATCAACTACCCACATATATTCATTATCTTCAAGTATTGCTGTTCCTTCCTCTGTTATGAATCCGGCCTCAGGCAGCAATGAAGAGAGTCTTTCCACAATAAATCTTTCAGATTCTTTATCAACGTAAGAAACATAGTCATGAGAGTTTTTTTCCTCTACTTTACTTCTGTCGAAGTTCTCTCTTTCCATTAAAAGAAAGCTTCCGGCTTCAGATGCTATTTCTTTGACTTTTTTCGTCAGATATTCAAGGTCTAATAACATAATATACTACTTTTCAATAAGTTTAAAACGCATACGCAGCCTTTTATGTTCTGCGTCATAGTCATGACTGATTATTTTAAAACTATTAATTTCACCTGTAGAAGCTACATGCGCACCTATGCAGGCACATATATCATAATCTCCTATGCGGACAATCCTCAATGTTTCCGAGGCGTCTTCAGGTAATTTTTCAAGACTAACTCCCGCCGGAATATTGTCGCGTGATACAAACTCCTCAGTAACGGGTAGGTTCATTGATATTATCTCATTGACTCTCTTCTCAATCTCCTCAATCTGTTGTTCTGTAGGCTCATGATCTAATATATAATCGCATTTACTCTTTTTTCTTTCAATGTGAGCGTTGCGAGAACGTGGACACCCAAACATTCTTACCATTGTCTGATTAAGAATGTGTTCTGTAGTATGCATCTCTATTGGATACAGTTTCTTAGGTTGATTAATTTGTTGTTCCATAAATGATTATACACCAAGTACAATACCGGCATCAATATTTAGTTTTTTACTAATCCTGTTTACCCATAAAAATTCATTCTCTTATTAAAAACTCTTCAAATAAATTATCGATAACCTCCTTAAGAGTTGAGGTAGGTTTTTCAATATTTTCTTTAATCAACGTTGTTATCACAGAATGAAATTTAACCTCTTCCTCATCATCCCAGTTTATCTTTCGGAACGGTATATTTGAGACCGGAGTTTGAGAAAACTCCACAATACTCCCTTTTACAATGCCGTAATTTTTAAGCCACTCAAAAACAATACGGGTATTCAAAAACGCGAGAATATATTCAAGACTCTCTTTCGTTGTTTCTTTTTTGAATATTCCTGTCACATCCTGCGTAGGGTAAAACGTTTTATCAACCATTGCAAAGCGGAAATAATCCTTGCAAGATATTCTGTCCTTGCAAGGTACGAAGATCCTGTCTTCATCACGACTAAATAGACTGAAATTTCGTTTAAATACCCATTCCCAATAATTAATAACCCTGTTATACTGATATCTGTTTTTTAATTTCTCTTTAAATGGTTGAAGGTGAAGATAAAAATTCGGATAATCATTTTTCAGAGTCTCTTCATCTATGCGTTCCTCTATATTGATGTATGTTGTGAAATCCGTATTTTTAAACGGTATTATACTTTTAGCCTTAATTACACGCATCGTTGATTTTAGTTCTCTTTCATTCAACCCCGAAGGAGATATCTGAAACGCTTTATCAAGCCCTGTTACCATCCCGTTGCCAATATCACACACATGGCCTAATCTGTTTATATGTATTTTATCATCTTCGGCAGCATCATTATTTGATATGAAATCAGAGCACGCATGCGTAAACTTATCAAATAAAACCTTTTTATCATCTCTCAATAACAGCCAACGTTTGTTTATCTCAAAATGTGATATTTTAAGGTACTCAACTTCGTCAAACTTCTCTTTGTTGAAAACTTTGGTTACAATCTCCTGATTTAATCTCCTTAAACCATTGCACTTAGTGACATATATTTTATTATCACTCTTCTTTTTCG
>CAMTOT010000066.1 GCA_947074165.1 uncultured Bacteroidales bacterium | reverse complement strand
GATAATGAGCGGTGACTGGAGTTCAGACGTGTGCTCTTCCGATCTATTACATCATCTTCAGGCATTGATACCCATCCGTTTAATGATGTATTTATAGCGTTAATTGCCAGATTATTATTTTCGAAAGTAAACATCGATTCTTTAAAATTTGCCCCGATATCCGCTTTTAAGGATATCATTGCCGATGACAGATATGGTATATTCCCCTTTATGTATGTGAGCGATTTTATTATGGATTCGCTTTGTAAGGTTGTAGTATCCGCAGTCATATCTCCCGATATTTTAACATTAAGATCAGTAGCAAACCCTTTAATATCTGAAGGTATATTTATATAGTTTATCCGGCCGTCTTTAATTATAAATGATTCAAGATGCAAAGAAAAATTAGATGGTTTATTAACATCCACGGTTTCTTCTGTTTCATTTTGCTTTTTAATTATATCCCAATTTGAATTCACTGAATCGGCTACAATTCCATTCACATAAGGTTCTTCTATTAGTATCTCTTTTATAGCAATTCCCTTATCTCCAAAAAGACTCTTTATATCTATAGCAGCTTTAATCTTTTTTGCAAATAGCAATGTATCTCCTTCAAATGGAGCAACGCCTACTACTGAAACATCACTAATATCGATAGACGCAAAAGGGAATGAACTTAACATACTTATCGACAAATCACTAAAATCAAATTGCGCGTTAAGTATGTTATTAGCTTCATATTTCGCAATCTCTGCGATCTTTCCCTTAAAAAACATTGGCAATATAATAACAAACGCTATAAAAGCCACCAAAATTATACCAACCACCTTTATCAACTTCTTCATAATATTTTATTTTCAAAACAATAACAATTAAAATCAAAGTGACATTTCCACAGGCTGCTTTATTTCCACAGGCAGTTTAACCCAGAATCTCGAACCTATCCCATAATCTGATTTAACGCCTATTTCACCACCCATAGTTTCAGCTAAAGTTTTACAAATAGGAAGTCCCAAACCGATACCCTGCTTAAAGCTATCGAGCTTTATAAACCGATCAAATATCTTCTCGAGTTTATCAGACTCAATACCTTCACCTGTATCTTCTACATACATATACAATATATTGTCGCTGATCTCATATCCCATCTCTATAAACCCTTGATTTGTGTATTTTATAGCATTAGTTATAAAATTAATAAGGATCTGCTCTATTCTGTGTCTGTCCATATAAACTATATGATTTTCATCACTGACTCTTATATGAAACTCAACATCGGGTATCGTTTTTAATAACTCCTTAAGAGTTTGCCTTACATCTAAAAACAACAGATTAATATCAAAGTATGTTTTTTCAAGAGATAGATATCCTGACTCAATCCTTGACAAATCAAGGATATCATTCACGAGTTTAATCAACAGAGTGCTGTTTGTTTCTATTATATGCTGATATTCTTTTCTTTCATGGTCGCTATCGGCAGATGACAGAAGCGCTGAAAAACCAACTATTGAATTAAGAGGCGTACGCACTTCATGACTCATATTAGTAAGAAATGTTGATTTGAGATTATCTGAGCGCTCAGCTTTTTCTTTTGCTACTGTAAGTTTCTTATTAATCAATCCGATCTCTTTATTCTTCTCCCTTAGCTTTTTTGTAACGGCATTTACTCGTATCCTTAACAGATATATAAATATCAATGTTAATATAAATAATAAGTTCACTACGACACATAAGTAATACAACCATTTAGGATTGGATTTATCTTCATAAATTGAAAACCATTTATCATATAAATTATCATAAATCCCATCTGACTTTAGCTGCATAAGGAGGTTGTTCATCATTCCAATAAGATTATCATTTTCCTTCAATGCTGCCATACAATATTTTCCGGGCATAATATCCTTAAGCTCTGTAACATAAAATGTATCATCACTTGACTGTGATGCAGCCCTTGCGACTATATTATTACAAATCATCAGGTCGCCATATCCTTTACTGAGCATATCAAGCCCTTCCTCTACAAATCTTACTTTTATAATCTTATTGGTGAGTTTACTTTCGAGGGTTATCTCATAGCCCATACCTTTATCCAGCACAATTACAGTTTTGTCCTTAATATAATTTATGGTTGGGTTATTTACTGATTCTCTTGTTATAATGCTTTGATACAAATAACTATGTGCCAATCCAAAACTATATGTTTCCGCCCTGGATTCAGAATAATACATTCCCATTAAGATATCAGCGTTATTATTCGCAATAGCTTCACGGGCCTCATTCCACGACATTAAGCGTATAGTGTAGTTACAATTAACCCTTTCCATGAGTGTCTTAACAAGTTCTACATGAAAACCTGTTATATTACCTTTTTCATCAAAATATTCATAAGGAGGATTTATCCCCCCTATAAATCTTATCGTATCTTGTTGAGAATTTTCTTCACAACGAATATCACAATACGCGTATAAATCAGCCCCAAAGAAGATAACGATATATATCATTAATGATTTTGTGATCTCACTCATAATAAACGCTACCAGTTATCTGTCCTGAACGGTACTAATGGCAATCCGGATGTTCCGCTCACATTTCCGATCTTAAAATTCTCAAAACAATATCTTACGGCTACAGGATGTTGTACTTCAGATGAAAACAATAAAATTTTCGTATCATGACACACCTTCGCCTCAGCCTTATGAAACACCTGATTATCTCCCGCTACTTCAAACCCATCCATATCCTTAAGGCGATTAAATCCATCACTTACATTATCAAAAGTCAGCACAACCTGGTTACCTTCAACACTCATACTTTTAAATTCAGGACCTCGTGATCTTACTGCATTTATTCCATATGTTCTATCCAATGCCATATAGGCAAGCCTCTCTCCAATATCTTGTTTATTCTTAGGATGTATATTATTCTCCTCATAATCTTCAACAAGATCATTCGTACATACCATTCCGCTATTTGATATAATACTCTGAGCATTATACTGAGACTCTCTCAGTAACGCTCCCTCTATGTTATCGCCATAATTATATGGAGCTATCTCTACATAATAAAACGGAAGCTCTCCAAGTCCCCATTCTTTGCGCCATAACCCGACCATCGTATTTAATCTCGATGCATAAGAGCTATGTTTACCTACATTCGACTCTCCCTGATACCACAGAAAACCTTTTATTGTATAGTTCTGAAGTGGTTTCAGCATACCATTATACATTATTACCGGCTTCTGAAACGTGTAATCATAATCCGTCTTCTTAAGGTCTATATCAGCATAATCTTTTACTATAGACTCAGGCAGCCATCCTTCAACTGTTGAACCGCCCCAACTACAGTTTATTATTCCGACCGGTATATCAAGTGTCTGCGACAGGAATTTCGCAAAGAAGTATCCAGTTGCGGAAAACCATGTTGTATTCTCCGGATTAGAAATTTGCCATTTACCAGAAACCTCTTTTTGCGGAGTCATCGCCTCAACTCTCGGTATTGTCACACATCTGATATTTTTATTTGAGTTAGCTTTGGCAATCTCTGCATTAGACCCTTCTATCGGACAATTTGTGAAGCCTCTTAACGGCATCTCCATATTAGATTGCCCTGAACAAAACCACACCTCCCCTATCAAAATATTATTTAATACCACTTTTTCACCGTCTGTTATAGTTATCGTTTGTTGAGTAAACGATGCTTCCGGTGTTGCTATTTTAATTTTCCAGTCACCCGATGAGTCACTTTTTATCTTTACCACATCCAGATTCCAACTTGTTGTTACAGTTACATTAGTGTTCTCTTTAGCTTTACCCCATAAGGTTACATCTGTTTTCTGCTGAAGCACCATATTATCTCCGATTATCTCAGGAAGTTTAATTTTTGCGCTTAGTACAGACGCGCACATACAAAATAAAATAAGTAATGTAGATTTTTTCATGATATTAGTTTTTCAATATTAATGATTCATTAGCACAATAGGTATTATCCCAAATTTAATAAAATAACTGTGCTTTACGAAGTTTTTATTTAATTAAATTTAATATTAATATCATTCTCTTTGTTAAAGTAGTATTCTTTCCCCTCATATAATTTGAATAAGAAAAAGATAATGCAAGTGTGTAATAAAAATTCTTACAACAATTTCACACTTCAATAATTTCATTTCATAGCGTATAATTATTCAAACAAATTCATCTTCTAATCATAAGCCACAAACCTAATACCCTATAAAACACACAGTTACCAACCATCAAAATAATTTCGCTAACCATCTGACTTTTAACTGATTTAACAGCCAAATTAACTTTAAGTATTATTAAATTTATAATAGATAAATAAACATTACTAAACTATGAAACCTAACCAAAACCTTTTTCATTCAGTTTGCCATTTTTTGTCTGTATTAATCGAAAGACGATTTATCACAGCCTTATTCTTGATTAGTTTATTCAACTCAGGTGCGATAGCTAAGCAACCTACGGCAAAACAGACTTTTGACAAATTTTTCCGGAAAGCGAAATCAATTTCCGAAAATTATCCTCAAGAGAATACATTTCTGCATTTTGACAATGCAAGTTATTATTCAGGTGACACAATCTGGTATAAGGCTTATGTATCACTATCCAACACATTAGAGCCGTCACACATAAGCACACCGATTTATGTAGAAATGCTAAGCCCAAATGGTAAGATCGTGGAAAAACAGATCCTTAAACTTTCAAGCACCGGAGCCAAGGGCAGATTTATTCTCGACAACGATATAGAGCCAGGTTACTATGAAATAAGGGCATATACAAAGTGGATGACAGGATTTAGTGACATGACTTATTTCTCTCGTACATTTCCTATTTATGAACCTGATATAAATAACAGTAAACGCAGTATATCTTGGTACTCTTCACAATTGGAGAACAATAACAGGAAATCTGTAAATAATGAAGATTTCAGCCTTAAGTTTTTTCCTGAGAGTGGTAATCTTGTTGAAGGGATTGAGTCTAATGTAGCTTTCATAGCAGAAAACAGAGATGGAGAAGTAATAGATATAAATGGTAAAGTCATGGATTATGAAGGCAACGAAATAACCACCTTTTCTTCTGAGCATAACGGCATGGGATATTTCAAATATAAACCAACAAATAAACCAACCTTTGCAAAGGTCAATCACAACGGCATTAATTATGAATTCCCTTTACCTACCGCACTGTCAACCGGATATGTAATAAGTTTAGAAAATAATATTGAAACAATTACTGCATCTGTCTACTGCAGCGCTTATAAATCTAACGACTCCATTGCTATGTTTATTTCCCAAAAAGGAGATCCAATAGATTATAAGACATTTTCTTTCCAGACTAAAGCTCCTTATGTGTATACTGTGAATAGAAAAGATATTCCTGACGGGATTTTACAATTCACTGTCATCAACAAACAAGGACAGGTTCTTTCTGAAAGGCAGGTGTTTAGCTATCCCGATATGCCTGTTGAAATATCTGTCTCTGAGGGTCCTGACATATATACACCTTATTCACATATAAAATATGATATAAAAGCATCAGACGCCCAGGGTCATCCGGCTAAAGGTATTATGTCTGTTAGTGTAACTGATGCCATACATTCAGATTACAGAGAGTTTGACAATACAATATTTACAGATAAGCTCCTTACATCCCAATTAAAAGGCTATATACATAATCCAGGATATTATTTCTCTGATATATCATCAAAAAAAGTAAATGAACTTGATCTTCTTATGATGGTGAACGGATGGAGAAGATATAATATGTCTGAATATATCGGAGCTATACCTTTTGTAGCTAAATATAAAGCGGAAAAACAACTTACAGTTAACGGTAAAATCAAAAATAACAAAGCTGAAAAAAGAAGATATAATGATATACTGCTAAGTGTAATAATGAATCCGGGAAATAAAAAAATTACCGGTAACTGCTTTACCGAGCGAGACGGTACTTTCAGTATATCTCTTGATGATTTTTACAATAATACAGGCAGCCGGTTTAAAGCGGAAAAATCTATGAAAAACAGAGATAATGAGCTATCTATTAACATTGAAAACAGCTTTGCCCCGGCCCCTCGCAGTTATGGTTTTTATGAATATAACCCTATATGGGCAAGCAATAGCTATATATATGCGGCATCTCTTTTATTTGATTCTGTATTTACAGACGCACTTATCAGAAGCGACTCATACAATACGATTGCAGGAATTGAATATAAGGAGAAAAACTATAATAGAAGTATCATCACTAGTACCTGTCCGGTATCAGATAGTAATGACACAGAGAAACTTATGGAATCATATCTTGAGCCGGTTTTTATAAGTTGTACTCAGCCGGCTACAGTGCAGGGATATAAAGAGGGATACGAACATTTTACCCCCACATACAGTATCAACAGACCTTTAAACTTTACAAAAAAAGACAAACGTCGCACTTTATACTGGAATCCGGAACTGAAAACAGACAATGATGGCAAAGCGACAATAGAATTTTTCAACAATCAATTTTCAACTCCTGTTATGATACACATTGAGATGGTGACAGATGACGGAAAAGTAGCATCATACACATATACATCTAAAAACAGATAGATAGTTATAATATTAAGCAAAAAAGAACACCTCCTGACTAAACTGCCAGGAGGTGTTCTTATATAAAAAACTTCAGAAATAATTAATTATCAAAATATGCCAAGATAAGCAGATGTATTATCCATTGTCTGAATTTTGGCACCGGTTTCAAAACCGTTTGCAGACTCACTTTTAGGATCAAGCATATATATATATCCATCTCCACCAAGCGGAGCGATTGCCATGTAGAACTTACCATCTTCGCCCAATACACCATACTGATACTGCTGCAGCCAAAGATTTTCCGGTAGATTTAGTTTCACCGCTTTCTTATTATAAAGATCTATCCTTGCTACTCCCCATGCCGCAACATCAGATCCTGTTCCTTTTTCGGCATCATAGAAAGGCAGATAACCAATACCATCTCCAACATAAAACCATCCGTTTGTACCTACATTTGTCATACCTAACGCCGATGAAAGGTCAAAGTCATAACTATTATCGTAATCCTCATTACTTATCTTCAATATTTTTGAAGGCGCAGCCGTACTCTGATAAATATTACCCTTCTCATCTGCATGAGCTACCGGCGTACGATATCCCTGAGTAGAACCTTTTGCAAGTGAAGAAGTTATGATTTTAGGATTTGTAAATCCAGGAAAATCAACCACAAGCGTTGATGAATTATAATCTGACGTAGTCACATTCTCACTTGTAGACGTATCGTATATACGTTTATTCAAGCCGTAATATGCCTTGCCGCCTACTATAGCCGGCGCGTCAATACGCCACACATGAAGATTATTTTCAATATCCTCTGCCGAACGCGGCATTTCAAATTTAGCGCCTCCTGTATCTGTTCCTGCACCAACTATCTCAAAGTTCTGCAAATCAATAGCCGTAAGGATTATTGTAGATTTTGTATATGTATAATTTTTATCCTGATCCTGCTGATTTGCTGTAGTCACATTATGAAGAGAAGCATACTGATCATTTAGTTTTGTCCAGCGCGGATTTGAAGTCTCCATAGCAAGAGATATATCAAGGTGACCAACCTGACTATACTCCTGACCTCCGTGCACCAAATATTTAGAAATTGTGCCGCCTCCGTAGCTCAGATTATACAGGTAGCACCCATTGTCTGAAGCATAAACTCTCGCCGTACGCACACTCGGCACCTCAAATCCCCATTTCGCGAAAGAAATAGTAGTAGCCGGTGAAGATAAATCCGTAAATGCACCTGAATAAGTCGCGCCCGTACTTTCCTCTACATTAATACCAACTACGACATTAAAATACTGTCTGTCTGTAGCATTACTGCCATTATCACCTAATGAGCCAAGTGAATCGCTATCATCACTACAAGATGCAAGACCAAGCATCATACCTCCTGCAAGCGCAAGATAAAATTTGTTTGAAAGTCTCATAATATTGTTCTTTTTTTAAAATATTCTATAACTAATTTTTCCGTAAAAGGCTCTTCCGGCCTTCTGCAGAGCCCAGTTGTCAAAGATTTGTTCATCTAATATATTCTTTGCATCAAAGCTTAATGTAATTCTGTTTTTAGGGAATGTATAAGATACGCCTATATCATGTACAAGTTGAGATGGTATTACCGACTTTCCGGTACCTCCAAGGCTCTCCCAGTTTCTAAAAAACTCATGTACATAACCGAGATTATAGTTAAGTGACAATCTCGAACCACGTAGTAATAGGTCTTTTTTCGAGAACTCAGTGTTCAGATTTGACGTAAAATATGGAGCGTTTCTCAATCTGTCGCCGTAATAAATATATTTATTACCGTAATCATCATATTTACGATTAAATCTGGCGTTGAAATAAGACATATTTGCACTTACATTTATCATATTCTTCCAGCTGTAGTTCATCTCAGCATCTATACCTTTACTCAATACCTGACCAAGATTTTCATAACCATATGTATCAGCAGTAAGGCTGCTGGACACTGTACGCGTTATCATATCCTTTATATCGCGATAGAAGAAATTCACATCAAGACCTATGCGATGATCATTAAAAGAGAAAGGTCCGAGCACAATACCAAGATTAAGATTATTGCTCGTTTCAGGACGAAGATCATAAGACGCATCTACATTCTCGGTCGTATTACCAAGCAGCTCAGTCTCGCCCGGCAGACGAAGAGCCCTTTCTCCCGACAGTGAGATCATCACCTCAGGAGTAATAAGATATGACAAAGCTGCTCCATAACCGCCGGCAGATACCGATCTCTCATAGCTTACCGGCACATACACACCGTCTACCTTCTCCGGATCGATTAGTTTCACGCTCTGAATATATCTCTTATAAAATGCCGAATATCTCAACTTCTCTTTTAGCAGCTTACCCTCATAAGTAGCTCCAAGTATATTCTTTGTCAAATACCTCGTGTCTGTCAGCTCTCTTTCTTCCGCGGTAAGCATCACGTCATCAATATCTCTTGTGAAAGTATTAAACAGATAATGAGCGCTCAATTTGTGATTCTTTACAAACTCATAACTCACATTGGCGCGAGCAGCGTACATCTGTTCAAGGTTCTCAGCCAGCGTAGCTGCTCCGGCTTCCCCGGTTGTCGACCATGTTATATAATCACCATTAGGCTTGGTATAAATATTCCCGTTCCAGCTATATCTGTGATTAATTGTGTCTGTCACGGTTCTGAGACCGTTAGAGTAAGATGCAAACGCATTGACATTAAGCCCCTTTACTATATCTTTCTTTTCATATCTCACATTAGCCATTTTTGTATTTTGCCCTGACGTACGGTTACCATAAACCACTGCCATAGTAGCTCCGTGCTGAATATCCTTATCCATATCTGAATAAAGAGCCCCTATCATCAAAGCGTCTGCCCATTTAAGGTCTGTAAATCCAAAATCAAAATTAAGACCGTAAGATTGATAAGAATCATGAAAACGTTTTGCTGTCACATAGTCCATCTTGCCCGTTGTAGGATTGGTCACATAAACCTGATCTCCCCATACCTTATAACTATTGTCTGAATAGTTATAAAAAGCCGAACCGCGCATAGTAAATCCCGTTTTCGCGTCACGATAATTACCGTTTAAATCCCATCTATGAGTATTAAACGACCCGTAAGAATATGAAGTAGTAAGATTTTTAAGAGTTTTCTTTTTTAGAACTACGTTTATAGCCCCTCCAAGCGCATCCTCGGCAAGCTGACCGGGCACTACACCTTTATAAACCTCTACGCGTTCGATCATAGACGGAGGGATAGAACTAAGAGAAAAAGAAGCCCCGTAGTTTCTGATTGGTATACCGTCAATAAATATGCGTACAGAATTGCCGGTAAGACCGTTTATGTTATACTGTACATCGGAACCCATCCCGCCCGATTGTCTCAAACGGACTCCCGCAGTACGGTCAAGAAGGTCTGTCGCCTGAAGCGACTGCTTCTCCATCTTCCCAAGATCAACCATACCTACGGCAAATCCCTGCGAGCGCATCTCGCGCTTTTGTGAGCGTCCGCGCACTACCACCTCAGACAAGTCTATAGCTTTATTTTCTTTAAGAGCAATAGGTAATCTTACTATCGGTTTATCGATAGTTATAGGTAGAGAGAAATCCTCTGCCTCTATCGTTTTTACGCGTATATTATATTTTCCGTATGGAATATCGTTAAGTGAATACTTGCCAAAATCATCGGTCGTGGTATATTTTTTTATCTCATCAATGTATACTACGGCATAAGCGGCCGGCTCTCTGTTTGACAGCTTCACAATGCCATGTATATCGGCGACTTTGCAAAAAGCTAACAGTGAAATACACTGAAACAACAACACTAATATTATTCTCATCTTATATCTTATCCTCAAAAATTCTAACCTTAAAACTTTTTTAATACGATACAAAATTCGCTATATGCCGCAAAAATGACAATCGCTATATATGTGTATAAATACTATTTACTCACGCTGTATGTACCTACAATATGCGATAACTGATTGAGAAAACTAAATATTGTGAGTATTCATAGAATAGTCATTTGTGCGATTTATTATCATTCAACTATTACACCATCAGACATAGTGCATTGCTCAAGACTATTTGATTTAGCCTGAATACATATATATCGTAAACTCTCAGATGAAGTACATTTTATTGTTCTGATAGTTTCTTCATTATGTTCATGATAATGTAAAAAAGAGATGAAAGAATTCACACATGTAGGTTTATGTCCGGTGAGAGACATTATAGTAAGAATAAACAGTAAATGGGCTATGTTGATATGGCAACTCTTAATGCAAACGACAAACTACGTTTTGGAGAGATACAAAAGACAATTGGGGATGTGTCACAACGTATGCTTGCTGCGACATTACGAACATTGGAAGAGGAAGGGATGATAAATCGAGAAGTTTATGCGGAAGTACGGATCACCCGATAATTCCGGCTCAGCGGATAAATTCGGTTGTTGGGATTAAATATTAGCCTTACCTTTAGTCC
>CAMTOT010000065.1 GCA_947074165.1 uncultured Bacteroidales bacterium | reverse complement strand
AGATAATGAGCGGTGACTGGAGTTCAGACGTGTGCTCTTCCGATCTAGCTTCATCCGTCACAGACAACATTTCCAGCGTAATTTCACTCCCGGTGATAGCATGAAGGACGCCCGCATTAAAAGCATCTCCCGCTCCAACGGTATTTTTCAGATTTATCATTGGCAATTCATAGCATTTTGATACTGCCGGTGTGCGAAGCTGTATAGCCTTTTCTCCATCCGTACAAATAAGAATATTACAATAAAAACGGATATGATTTTTATATGCTTTATCGATGTCAGCCTCTTTATAAATGTTAATAAAATCCTCCTTTGAAGCTCTTACAATCGATGAATACTCAAGATTTTCAATAATAAAAGGCATGACGCGCAATATCTCAGGGGAGTGTTCTTTATGAAAATCAAGATCGTAATAAATGACAGACTTTCTGTCTACGGCATAATCAAGCAAGTCAGTCAATGACTTACGCAACAACGGATTAACAGAGTAGTAAGATCCAAATACAATAATATCATCTTGATCTATCCTTGGCCACACTATATCCAAACGCTCATCAGGGTAATTTAAATAAACGTCTGAAAAAATTTTGCCGTTATCATCAGTAAACAGCAATGACACAGGCGATTTACCATCATAATAAGAGTACATATTATCGATTGAGATACCATTATCTTTCATGAAATCCAATATCATTTCACCAAGATTATCCCTGCCCACTTCACTAATATAAACCGGATTAAGCCCTGCACGGCCAAGTGACACCATACAATTAAATATAGCTCCTCCCGGTACACTTTTCACGGGTTGATTATTTTTAAAAACAATATCAAATAAAGTTTCTCCTATTCCGATTATTCTTTTCATACCTGTTGCACTTAATTATATATGCTAATGTATAAATATATCAACAAAAAGACACGATTTGAGGTTTACAAATCGTGTCTTTTCTATTATTACTTATGTTTAATGTTCACTTTGCTCACGTGACTTCTCTCCAAGATAACCACCGTGATGGCGTTTAGCATATTCCTCGTTAGAAAATCCTATTGCCTTCATAGTGTTTACCACCAGAAGATCCCCGATCACCGTCATCATAGTTGTTGACGTAGTTGGTGTAAGCCCCAGCGGACACACCTCACCGGGATTGCCGGTATAAAGTTTAATGTCGGCAGCAGCGGCAAGAGGACTATTTTCATTACCTGTAATTACGATAAACTTCATGTCCGGATGCAGTACATGTGTCAAATCAATAAGCTCTACAATTTCTCTTGTTTTTCCCGAATTAGATATAACAAGCATTACATCATTCTTTTGTATTACACCAAGATCGCCATGCTGAGCCTCGCTTGGGTGAAGGAATATAGAAGGAGTGCCTGTCGAGCAGAAAGTCGTAGCCATGTTCATGCCAATCTGACCAGCCTTACCCATGCCGCTTATCACCAGCTTACCACCTTTTTGACTCACCTGTTCTACAATAAGTGACACCGCTTTTTCATATTCGTCAGTCACGGGAAGGTTTAGTATAGCCTGGGCCTCCCTTTCAAGAATTGATTTAATTATCTCTTTCATCTTATACCATCTTTATAAAAAAACAAACCAGAAAAAGATTTGTTCTCATCTATATTTTAGCGTTTTACTATCTTTTTAAGTATTGTAACCTGTTTTGCTTATGTTTAACATAGCCCTCAAAGGTATTTATTTTTAATTTTGCATCCTAACATTAACAAAAGATAGATGAATTATCAACAACATACTCTTGCCAATGGGCTGAGGATTATACATATTCCTACAATATCCCCTGTTTCATATTGCGGGTTCGCGATTAACGCCGGCACAAGAGACGAAGCGGAGACTCAGTTGGGCATGGCCCATTTTGTTGAGCATATGATATTTAAGGGTACACCCAAACGTAAATCTCTGGATATAATAAACAGAATGGAGTCGGTAGGAGGTGAACTTAATGCATATACTACAAAAGAGGAAACCACCGTTTATTCTGTATTCCTTGAGGAAGACTTCAAGAGAGCGGCCAATCTGCTTTGCGACCTTATCTGCAACTCAACATTCCCTGAAAATGAGCTTGAAAAAGAGGTAGATGTCATTATTGACGAGATAAATTCATACCGCGACAATCCGCCTGAGTTTATATACGATGAATTTGAAGATGCCCTTTTTAAGAAACACAATCTGGGTCATAATATACTCGGCACCGAGGATATGCTTAAGAGCTTCAATTCACGTAGCGGATGCGATTTCTTGTCTACGTACTACAGACCGGATAATATGATATTTTTCTCACTTGGGAAAACAGACTTCAAAATTGTAATCTCAGAACTTGAAAAAAATCTGTCATTTAATACAAGCCCGTCTCCAGCCAGACTAAAACGTATTGCTCCACAACCACATGACAAGTTTAAAATAGAACTTGACCAAGATACAAATCAGGGACACGTGATTATAGGAAACCGTTGTTTTGATATGTTTAACCCTAAACGCGCGTCTCTTGCTATATTAAACAATATTCTCGGTGGCCCGGGGATGAACAGCCGTCTTAACATATCTCTGCGTGAGAAAAAAGGACTTGTTTATAATATTGAGTCAAACCTGTCAATGTACACTGATACCGGCGTATTTTCCATCTATTTCGGCACTGATCAGGAAGATATAGACAAGTGTATATCTCTTGTTAACAAGGAACTTAAACACTTCCGTGACGTATCTCTTACATCTTCACAGCTTGACGCTGCAAAAAAACAGATAAAGGGACAGATAAGCATCTCCAACGACAATAAAGAAAGTGTGGCAATGGGAATGGCAAAATCGTTTCTTCACTATAATAAATACGATTCTCTTGATGAAGTGTTTGAAAAGATCCAGGATGTGACCCCTTCAGACATACTTGAGACAGCAAATATTGTATTTGACGAAAAGTCTATTTCTTCTATAATTATCCGATAAATAAACATACATAATATTTTAATTGATGAATTATAAAAAAGTCCTTCTTGGCATGAGTGGCGGAACAGATAGTTCTACAGCAGCTATGATGCTGATTCAGCAGGGTTATGAGGTTGTAGGAGTCACTTTTATATTTTATCAGGAAGGCGAAGAAGACAATCATCACCTAAAAGACGCCAAGACTCTTGCCGCCAGACTCGGTATTAAACATTTAGTTTATGATGCGAGGGATACTTTCAGAGAGCAGATACTTTCCTACTTTATCGACGGATATATGTCGGGGATTACCCCCGTTCCTTGCGTGAAATGCAACAATATGTTGAAATGGCCACTTTTAGCTAAACTCGCCGACGAGATGGGCATTTATCATATCTCTACGGGGCATTATGTGAATACAGTTGTTTCCGAAGATGGCAGGATACATATATCATGCGGCACAGATCCGGATAAAGATCAGTCTTTCTTTTTGTGGGGACTTCCGGTAGATATATTAAAACGTATGCTTCTGCCTCTGGGCAATATCACGAAATCAGAAGTTCGTGAATTCGCCGCACAAGAAGGGTATCAATCTGTGGCAGAAAAAAAAGACAGCCTTGGCATTTGTTTCTGTCCTGGCGATTATCGTGATTTCCTTCTTAAAAACATTCCTGAAGGTTCTGTCAGGGAGGGATTCTTCTTTGACGAGTCAGGCAAAGTGATTGCACGTCACAAAGGCTATCCGTTTTATACCGTAGGTCAACGCAGAGGACTCGGACTAAACCTCCTGCAGGCAGTTTTCGTGAAAGAGATCATACCTTCCGAAAATAAGGTTATAATTGCTCATGGCAAGGATATGTACAAAGATGAATTCTATATAAAAGATATTCATTTCAATTATCCTGATGAAATTAAGGATGCAGTTTTAATATGCAAAATAAGATATAGAAAACAGGCTAACGAGTGTAAAATAACTTTACTCGGTGGCGGCACAGCTAAGGTATCCCTTTTACAACCGCTCAACGCGATTGCACCGGGTCAAGCCGCGGCTTTTTATTCAGACAACATAGTAATCGGGGGCGGGATAATAATCTAACCCCCTTTTTTAGCACTATCAAACACATAATAAACTGTTTAACGATAAAAAAAACAAATAACAGATAAATTTTGCTACATTCGCATAAATACTAAAATCAGACATCAGAGACTTTTTTTATTATTAATATAACAACCTTTCATTTTTATGTCAAACACCACTACCACTAAAGGAAGAGTAATAATAATTACGCTTCTTATTCTTTTGTCGGGTATATCCTCCCGCGTTTTTTCTCAAATCCCGAGACACATATTAATCACAGTTCCTCACGCAGACAATGCAGTGTCTTTCATTTATGACGCGTCACAGGGCAATAAAGCCTTGTCAGGACACAATCATGAGCCTATCTACGCTCATACCGGTGTGCGTCTTTCTGATGGCACAATGAAGTACATGAATAGTAAGCCCGGGGCTCCGATGACGTACATAGGAGACAATAAATGGAGAATTGATATGCCTGATGGCATACATAAATTTTATGGTGCGGAGCTTAATGAAAATATATCCGAACTTGCCTTTGAGTTTTGGGATGAAGCATTGAGCAAAAACGGACTTGCGCAAGATAATAGCTACATCATTGCAGATGTTTCAGATATGTTTGAGGAGGACGACATAACAGAAACCGCCGAACCACTTATTATATGCAGCTCTGACTTTCCATCCGACACAAAAAAAATAACCTTTACTTTTAATACTGCCTCCGGCAACCGTGGACTTATTGACTATACCGACGATATATATGCTCATACGGGTATCACGGTCAATGGTAAACCATGGCAGTATGATACAAGCTGGAGTAATCCTCTCGACAAACACAAACTACAGCGTATCGGAGACAACAAATGGCAGCTTAATATAACCGGCGGTATCAGAAATTTCTTCGGCGTAAAAGAAGGAGAAACAGTAGAGCGAATATGGTTTGTGTTAAGAAATAAAGCCGGAAATAAAGAGCATAAGACTGAGCTTAACACTGACATCTATTATGATCTATACCCTGATGGATTGTATATCAAATTCAACCAACCATCCGTCGACAGCAAATACAAGGCAGGTGAGTCAGTTAGTTACTCTGTATCTGCTTCTCAACAATCAGATATCACCATTAAGATTGGAGATCAGATTATCAATACGATAAAAGCATCCGAGTCGATATCCGGTTCTTATACTTTTACATCACCCGGCACTTATACAATATCCGCGACAGCCATAAAGGGATCACTATCGGCAAATGAGACAAATCATATCAGCATTCTTAGCGAAAGCAATAAAGTGACTATGCCTGAAGGACTATCTTTAGGAGTAAACTATCATAAAAATGACAATTCAAAGGTTACTCTTGCCCTTAATGCCCCATATAAAAGCAGTGCGTATGTTATTGGCGATTTCAATGACTGGAGTTACGATACTGCTTTTCAGATGAAAAGAGACGGAGATGTATTCTGGCTAGAAATTGAGGGGCTTACACCTGCCACGGAGTACGCATATCAGTATGTTATTGACGGATCTATAACAATAGCCGACCCTTATACACATAAAATACTTGATCCCGACAATGATAAATATATTACTGCAGACGTTTACCCCGGACTTAAGTCATATCCTGACAAAGCAAAAGGTATAGTTTCCGTTATGGAACCTGGTAAAAAAGATTACAAATTTAATATCACAGACTTCAGACGTCCAGCTCCGGGCAATCTTATAATCTATGAGATGCTGATACGCGATTTTACAAAAGAGGGAACTTATACCGCTGCCGCTGAAAAGATTGACTATCTTAAAACACTTGGTGTTAATGCTGTAGAACTCATGCCGGTTAACGAGTTTGAGGGAAATGACAGTTGGGGATATAACCCGTCTTTCTATTTTGCTCCAGATAAAGCATATGGCTCAGATACAGATCTTAAAATGTTTATTGACAAGTGTCATGAAAATGGGATCGCCGTAATAATAGATATGGTTCTTAATCACAGTTTTAGCCAGTCTCCACTTCTTTCGCTTTACAAAGGCATAGATGGCAATCCGCTTAATTATAACCCGTGGTACAACGAAACATCAAATATTCAAAACAGTGATCTGAGCTGGGGATATGATTTTAATCACGAGAGCATATATACACGCAGACTAATTGATGACATTAACTCACACTGGATTAAAGAATACAACATTGATGGATTCCGTTTTGACTTTACAAAAGGGTTCTCCAACACCACATACCTCACATCTACAGACAAATACGCTAACGCGTATGATGCTGCGAGAATATCAAACCTAAAACGTATGAAAGACGCAGTGTCGGAGGTTTCAAAAGACGTGTATTTTATCTGTGAGCACCTGACAGGTTTTGCCGAGGAAAAGGAACTTGGTGAATATGGTATTATGCTGTGGAAAAACATGAATCACAGTTATCAGCAGGCTGCCATGGGATGGCAGAACGAAAGTGATTTTTCTTATCTTTTTGACAAAGGAATAGGAATGCCTGACAACTCTCTGGTTGGATATATGGAGAGTCATGATGAAGAAAGACTCGGATATAAGTCTTACACATGGGGGCAGGAAAGCATTAAAGGCGATAAGAATCTTGCGAACAGATTAAAACAAAACGCTGCGTGCGTTTCTATGTTCCTCACAATTCCGGGCCCTAAAATGATATGGCAATTCGGTGAGCTTGGATATGAGGTATCAATTGATTATAACGGCCGTACAGGCAAAAAGCCGGTTAAATGGGAGTATCTCGAGGATAATAACAGACTATCTCTATTTATGTCCTACAGTAAAATTCTATCACTTAGAGCTGCGTATCCGCAGTTATTCTCTTCTCGTGATGAATTCTCCCGGAAAAACGGATTTTCACTGAATGTTAAGACTTCTGACTGGGAAACAGGGCGGTTTGTAAAATCAAAAGCAGATGGAAAGGTCATGATAATAGCGGCCAACCTATCGTGTAAAAGCACGAGCCTCAAACCTGAATTTACTTCTACCGGCACATGGCATGAGTATATTACCGAAAGTGATATAAATGTATCAGATACAAACATGAGTGTATATATGCCGGCCTATTCCTATAAGATTTATCTTAACTTTAAACCTGAGTTAACATCTAATAATGAGTCAATTTTGCTTCCAGATTATAATCCGGGTGTTATATATGGAGCGCAAAGAAAGATTTGCTTTTATTTTGAAAAGTCACTTTCCGTTAGCATACACGATATGTCGGGAAGACTTATTTCAGACGAGATAATATCTGAGGGATATTCCGAGAAAACCCTTGACAAAGGAATTTATATAGTAAATAACAGGAAAGTAGTTGTATACTAAACTATAAATCCGATATAAATAATTAACGAAGGCTGTCTGACTATAAAATGTTTAGATAGCCTTTCTTATTTTATAAGCCACGCGATATAAGCACAGTAAAGAACTATCAGAATTGAACCTTCTATCCTGTCAAGACGATACTTCTTAAATGTGAATGAGAACAACCATAGTAGTACGGTACCACCTATCATAACCAGATAATCTATAATATTGATATTCATACCTACAAGAGGACGCACTACGGCACTTGTACCTATTATAAGCAAAATATTAGCTATGTTAGATCCAAGTATATTAGCTACTGCTATCTCATTTCGGCCTTTTGATGCTGCTACTATTGACGTGGCAAGTTCAGGTAGAGATGTCCCCATAGACACTACAGTAAGAGCGATAACAGAATCAGACACCCCTATCTTCTGAGCAAGTATCTCCGCGTTCTTCACAAAAATATCTGCTCCGAATATAAGTGCCGCCAGACCTAATACAATCCTCAGAAATACACCTATAGGCCCCATACGCTTATTTATATTCTCAATCTGCTCGGTACGAATATTCACACGTGCCATATATATCAGATAAGCGATAAAAAGCAAAATCATAATAGCACCATCTATCCTGGATATCTCATCACGTTTAAGATGAAAAAAAGTAGCGTCAAAAGACAGCAATGTCAGTATAACCATCGACAGCACAGTAAGCGGGATATCTCTCCACACAACACTCTTTGACAACGGTATAGGCATTATGACAGCTGTAATGCCAAGTATCATCATAATATTAAAGGTATCAGACCCGACTATATTACCAAGAGAAATATCTGAATTCCCTTTAAATGAAGACAAAACGCTGACCAGCATCTCAGGCATAGAAGTACCTACACCCACCACCGTAAGGCCTATAAAAAACTCTGACATCCCGATTTTCTCGGCAAGCCCCACTGCGCCGTCAGTAAGAGCTATAGCTCCCCTCCACAGCAATAATAAACTAATAATTATTAAGACTATATACATATACTCTATAACACGCCTCAATAAATTGTGTTTATCCCTTTATTACCTTATTTTTGTGTAAAACGATTATATATGAGGGTAATTATTAATCCGGAGTTTGACTATTACAGCGATTTTATAAAATCCGTTCCCTATATCTTTGATACAGAAGGGACAGTTATTCATCAGGGCCGAAACACTGTCAAAAGATTCTGTGTTAATGATAATATATTCATTATAAAAAAATATGCCGGAATAAACATTATTCAAAAATTAGTATACTCTATGTTTCGCCCAAGTAAGGCGGAAAGGGCATATCTGTACGCAAATAAACTTACACTACTCGGTATAAATACTCCAAAAGAAGTGGCATATATAGAGTTATCAAACTACTCTTTATTTCATTCAGGATACTTCATATCTCTCGAATGCAGTGACAACAGCCTCATGAGCCTTTCCTTCAATGAAAATTTTGACAGACGGCTTGCATCCGCTTTCGCGTCATTTCTTGTCGAACTACACTCTAAAAATATATATCACGGAGATCTGAATCTTGGTAATATACTTTATCATGCAGACAGCGACAACAACTTCGTTTTCTCTGTAATTGACACCAACAGATCAACTTTCAAACCACTCTCATTAAATGAGTGCTTTGACAACATGAAAAGAATTACACACGATCGCAACCTGCTTAAATATATAACGACTGAATATGCACGTCTCAGAGACCTTAATCAGGATAAAACTGTCAGGACAATGATTGATACTCTGGATAAATTTGAAAAGATAGACACTTTCAAAAGAAAGCTCAAAAGAAAAAGAGGATAACAAATGCACTTATAGCATCTGTTATCCTCTTCTTATATTGTATTAAAAGTTCATGTTTTACTTCTTCACGTCTATTACATCCCCTGTCAACTCGGAAAGCAATGTAGTAAGCGAGGCTGCTGCCACTACTTCAGGCTCAAGCAATGACCCCTCAGGTTCGATTCCGAAGTTCTGAGTACGCATCGGCGTACGTGTTCTCTCCGGATTAATGCAGTTAACCCTTATTCCAAACGGCAACCACTCTTCACTAAGCGCCTGTACCAGATTTACAATAGCCGCTTTTGAAGATGAATATAGACTATAAAGAGAGCGCCCTCGTGTATAAGAACTTGAAGTAAAGCAAAGCAACATTCCTTTTGAGTCTTTCAAATATCTGAAAGATTCCTTCGCCACATATACAGCTCCAATATAATTTACACTTATACTATTAAGAATCTCCTCCTCTGTCATGCTTTCAAGAGGCTGACGGCCCAGTATTCCCGCTGTATTAATTACATAATCTATTCTTCCGGCTTTATCATAAACATCCTTAAATGCTTTCTTCACGCTCGTTGCATCCGACACATCTACCCCTGTAGAGCGACTCACAGAGTAAACATCAGCTCCGGCCTCAGTAGCCATATCAGCTATACTTTTACCAATGCCAAGCGTACCACCGAATATCATAACAACCTTTCCTTTAATGTTGTCCAGCGAATAACATTCAAAGGCGTTACCCTTATCGATACTCTTCAACTGAAACAGCTTATCAAGCAAAAAAAGATCATCTTTATATGTGAGTTTCATATTAAAAAGCTCACCATCTACAACGAAAACAGGTTCTTCAGGAAGATATTTAAGCACTACTCCGCAATCGTCTGTAGTTTTAAATTCGCTGTCAAGGAGAGCCAGATCATAAGCCTTTTTAATCACGCTGCGCTTAAAAGCCTGAGGTGTCTGTCCGTTTCTTAGAGTAGCGCGCGGAGGCACCGACTCTATACACTTGTTCTCACCTACATTTATTATCGTATCTGTAGTAGGTATAGCCACATCTACAGCGTTATATTTATCAAGTGCCTTTATACAGTCGGTTATAATACGATTATTAACAAGAGGTCTCACCGAATCATGAAATATAAGATTAACCTCTTCGTCATAAGCGTTAATAGCAGATAAAGAAGAGTGATATCTTTCGCTCCCTCCGTTTAGGATTTTCTTTAGTTTTTTATAGTTGTTTTTTATAACAATCTCCTCAAACATAGGCATAAAGTCAGTATTTACAACTACTGCGATCTCATCAATCATATCATGATTTTCAAACGCGTCGATAGTATGCTCAACAACCTTTTTGCCGGCTATTTTCATAAACTGCTTAGGGATATCCTCTCCCATTCTACGACCGGAACCTCCGGCCAGAATAACAGCTACATTTTTCATAAGAAGAAACAATTATTAGTTAATGCGAATACGCGGGGTCAAAATTAATAAAATTTTCACGAAAAACGGGACAATAAGCTTAAGCCTATTGCCCCGTTATCTCTTTATATTCTTCGTTATTATTTTACTTCCCAGATCTCACCTTTCATTATAAGATCTTTTAGAGTGCGTTCTTTTTTAACGGTTCTTACCTCTTCTATCTGACGATACACCTCCTGATCATAAACTGGTGCTTCAACATCACGTATTACACCAAAAGCAATAGGGAACTCATCTTTACCCATCATTGCCAGTTTAAGATGAAGAGTATTGTCTTCACACTTAGCGTCATGTACCAATAAATCTTTTTCAGTAATGCCGTTTTCTCCTATCTTAACAACTTTAAGATGGAATCCGTCAAGTATAATACCTTTATCACGATTAACACCAAAGATCATTGGTTTTCCATGTTCAAGGATTATTGATTTATCAGCTCTGAATTCTTTATCAGTTACCCATTTATAGATACCGTCATTAAAGATTACACAGTT
>CAMTOT010000064.1 GCA_947074165.1 uncultured Bacteroidales bacterium | reverse complement strand
CAATGAAAGACTGGAGAGGTGGTCGTGCTGCTGGTGGTAACATTATCCCTTCTTCAACTGGTGCTGCTAAAGCTGTAGGTAAAGTAATCCCTGCACTTAACGGTAAACTTACAGGTATGGCGTTCCGCGTTCCAACTCTTGACGTTTCTGTAGTAGACCTTACTTGCCGTCTTGAAAAACCTGCAACTTACGAAGAAATCAAAGCTGCTATCAAAGAAGCTTCTGAAAACGAACTTAAAGGTATCCTTGGTTACACTGAAGACGCAGTTGTTTCAACTGACTTCACTGGTGACGCTCGTACTTCTATCTTCGATGCTGAAGCAGGTATCGCTCTTAACGAAAACTTCGTTAAACTTGTATCTTGGTATGATAACGAGTGGGGTTACTCAAACAAAGTTATCGAACTAATCCAGTACATGAACACTGTAAACTCTGCTAAATAATTAGTAATTACAGATATTAAAAAAAGGCTGTCTAACAATAAAATGTTAGATAGCCTTTTTTATGTTATTACCCTTTCTCCTTATATTAATTTAAGGTTAATCAAAAACTTCCCAACTAAACCTTTATGTGCAACGCCTGATACCGATATCGGCAACGGGCGTTTCCCTCTTTGGAATCAACTGATTCCAAAGTCGGAATCAGCGGTTGCACTTTTCGGCAACCGTTGATTCATATATAGTATTGGTTGAGAGATTTTTGAAAAGGTAGTGGGTATATTCTTTTTTCGCATAAAAAATAGGCTGCCTAAACTTGTTAGACAGCCTATTTTTTATGCATTTATTGAAATTAATAACCGATTAGGAAGAAACATCAATTCTCATATACGTCTTTATACCAAAGAAGTTCAGAATAAGCAGATAAATATTTCTCCGGGCTTTTCTCTGATGGAATATAAATACTCAATCCGCTACTCATATTAAGAGGTATAGTAGAAAATGAGTCTGTATGATCTGTAAAAACCACAACATCAGCAATACGTCTATTCAACCCCTCCATAATATCCTGCTTTGAAGTTTCAACTCCTATGTCATCGGAAAGTAATTTATCGGCAGTATCATACATATCAAAGAAAATATCTCTAAAGTCAGATGATGATGTTACGTACCTGCCAAATTGCTGAATATATGAAAATTTATAAAACGGTTGATCTATAAACTGCGGATGTATATTCTTATACTCCATTGCCAGATCTCTTAAACCCTCAGTCTTTATAAGTGAAATTGTAGCACCCCGGTATTTATAATAATCCATGAACTTCTCACAAACCTTCTGTAAGTTCAGACTTTCCTGTCCGAAAGGCTCCATAACAGTTTGATAAGGAAATCCTGCCCCCCATATCTCAGTAGGAGAAGCGACAATATAATCAGCTACATCTTTAAGCTCATATATAGTCTCGACATTCGCCATCAGACATGCGTCAAAACACAAGAAGTCAAGCTTGGGAATATTCTCTAAGGCTTCCCTTACATCCCATATTTCCATATAGTCGTCTCCGTCAGGACCAAATGACTTCAATTTAGGACTATGGGCTACAGCTGAAGTTTGATAATCAGGAGAAGGAAGCCATCCTGAAGCATGCGACCAAAGAATCAACCCTTTCTCTTTTGAAGGATATAAATCATAAGCCTTATTTAATACTTCCGACATTATTTTAGGCTGAGTTGATTGCTGAGCAAATTCACGCCATACCTCCTCTATCACAACATTACCCTTTTCATCTCTTCTGATATCCCAAAGGATAGAATAATAATCTGATCCATCAGCCTCATCTCTATTTCTTTTACTATCTTCATAAACCAGGACATTAGCACGATAATCGGACTTAGCAATCCCGGAAGCTATAGAATCAATATTTGGCTTACAATAAGAAGACAAAGAGTTATTCCCTACCATATATACTACAATTGTACGGTCAGCCACATTATCTACAAATGGTTCCGTATCAATTACATCGTCTTCATAAAAGCAACAAGATGTAGTAAAGAGAAAAAGTGGAAGAAGAAAAACTAAACTCTTTGATTTCATTTTACTAAAACTTAAATATATATACATAAATAAACAACCTAAAAGTTAAATTGTTCAAATACAAGTAGTTTTATTAATAAGCACATAGTCAAGTATTACCATAGCCGCCATAGCGTCTACAATAGGAACCGCTCTTGGCAACACGCACGGATCATGTCTGCCCTTAGCCTTTAGAACTACCTCATTGCCATCTTTATCTACGGTTTTCACATCACGAAGCAGAGTTGCAACAGGCTTAAACGCGACACGAAAGAATATATCCTCTCCATTTGATATTCCGCCCTGAATTCCTCCCGAATAATTGGAAGTAGTTTTAATCTTACCATCAGAATTAATAAAATTATCACACATCTCCGAGCCACGTCTGCCTACTCCGGCAAAGCCCATACCATATTCAAAACCTTTAGCGGCATTAATACCAAGCATGGCTGCGCCCAGAGCAGCGTGAAGTTTACCGAATACAGGTTCACCAATCCCTACCGGAGTATTTTTTATCACACATGATATTACTCCACCTATAGTATCTCCGTCTGACTGTACCTCTTTTATAAGTTTCTCCATCTGCACCGCTACAGATGCATCCGGACATCTTACGGCATTATCCTCTATTGCAGATAGATCATAGTCTGAATACACACCATCGAGATATACATTGCCAACCTGCGAAGTATATGCCAATATCTCTACATTTAGTTTGCGAAGCGCCAGCTTAGCAAGTGCACCGGCAACACAACGGGAAATAGTCTCACGAGCCGAAGAGCGGCCTCCCCCACGGTGATCCCTTATTCCGTATTTTTGTGTATATGTATAATCGGCGTGCGAGGGTCTGTAAAGATCCTTTATATTATCATAATCTGATGAATGTTGATTGGCGTTATATACAACAAACCCTATAGAAGCACCTGTGGATTTACCATCGTAGATACCGGATAAAAACTCTACCCTATCACCTTCTTTACGAGGAGTTACTATTGAAGACTGCCCCGGACGGCGGCGGTTAAGCTCTTGCTGCACAAAATCTACATCAATTTCAATCCCTGCGGGCATACCGTCAATAACACCTCCTATAGCCGCACCATGTGACTCTCCAAAAGAAGTAAGTTTAAATATATTGCCAAATGTGTTCATATAATAATCAGAATATTTTCCACAAAAATACTATTTTTTATAACAAAAAATATCCCGATTATGTAAATACATAACCGGGACATATATTATTGTAATAAATTATAACAATTTATTATCAGTGGCATCCGCAACCTGAGTCGCCGCAGCCTGAATCTCCGCAACCGTCGCCACAGTCATCACCGCAACCACAGCCACCACCGCAGCCACCGCTTGTAAATTTAGCTACATCTTCTTCAGACGGATCACGTGCTTCCAAAACCTCACCAATAAAGTGAAGATCTGCACCTGCCATAGGATGATTGAAATCCATTACAACTACTGTATCAGTGATTTCAACAACCGATCCGTTAAGAGTATGTCCGTTAGCGTCACGCATTGGAAGAACAGCTCCTTCAACAACCATTTCAGAGTCGAATTTACCATCAACTTCGAAAACTGATTTAGGAAGCTCAACTACAGCTTCAGGATCAGTATTTCCGTAAGCTTCGTCAGCTTTAAGTGTAAAATCAAATTTATCACCTTTTTTAAGACCTGTAAGGTGTTTTTCAAATGACTCAAGCATCATGCCTGCGCCCATAATGAATTCCAAAGGTCTTCCCGGCTGTGTTTCTTCGATTTCTTCTTCCGGTTCACCTGCCTGTATAGCCCAAAGCTTGTATGCTATTTCAACGTATTTGCCTGGTTTAATTTCCATAATTATCTTTTATTTAAAATTTAGTGGCCCCTCTTTTGTTGTAACAATACGAATAAAGTTATTGTTGATAACCTCATTGGTTAAATATCACTTTTGAGGAGTTTTCACAAATCTAATAAAACATAAGGAGTAAATCTTAATTTTAACTTATATTATTTCAACTCCAACTGTTTATAAGCATCTTTAATCGCTTCTGCTATTATAGGCACACCTTTGTTTATCACTTCTACCGGTGTATTGCAATAGGATATTCGCAGACAGTCATCTTTCGCTGCATATGGATCGAATGTACTTCCTGCTACAAATACTACGCCTTTATCAATCGCAGGCTTAAGAAGACTCATCGAGTTTATCCCTTTTGGCAATTTAACCCAAACATAAAATCCACCTTGCGGTTTATTCCAGCTCACGTATTCAGGCATACTGCTTTTCAACGCCTTATGCATCGCCTCTGCTCTTAATTTATACTCCTGTCTTACTTCATTAAGATATTTTTTCACCGCACCGCTTCTTATAAACTTATCGGCAATAACTTGTGTAAAACTTGGAGAACACGCGTCTACCGATTGTTTTATAAGTTCACATTTATCATAAATATGAGGAGGCACAAGCATATATCCAAGTCGCAGTCCCGGACCGATAATCTTAGAAAAAGACCCTGTATAGCATATTTCCACACCTTCGTGAGGATAAGCTATCATTGGTCTTATATCCTCAAGATCATCTTCATAAAAATAAAGATCACCATAAGCATCATCCTCTATAACAGGTATATCCCTGTCTTTCATCATTTCTATCAAAGCAATGCGGCGCTCTTTTGAGTAAAGCATGCCTGCCGGATTATGAAACGTAGGAGTGATATACAGAAATTTCGGTTTACGCTCCATTGAGTCAAGTTTCAACGCTAATTTCTCAAGTGATATTCCGTCGCTATCAAGATCTACAGTCTGAATATCGGCACTATAAGATTTAAATGCTGATAGAGCACCTATGAAACTTGGATTTTCAGTAATAACAGAGTCTCCCGCGTCAATAAAAGCGTTGGCGAGTATATTTATCGCCTGAAGCGAACCTGTAGTGATAAGCAGCTTATGTGTATCTACCGGCAGTCCTTTCTCTTTAAGATATGAGTTAAGCGATTCTATTAAAGAAGGAAGTCCGCATGTAGGGCCGTACTGCATTGCCACTTGCTTTTCTCTTTCAGTAAGATCATTATATATCTCATCCATCTCCGCGAGCGGAAACAGCTCATTGCCGGGCATACCTCCGGCAAATGATATTATACCGGGTCTGGTAGCCAGACTCATTAAATCACGTATCTGTGATGAGCGCAAATTACTTACGCCCGAAGCAAATCTTGTCATTGTCGTGTTTATTAAAATTCAATCTCCTTGGGTGTTATGTAGCTTGTCACTTTTGTATTGGCAAGCAGTTTCCCCGACTCATCATACACATTCACATCATAGGTGCAAAGCTTGTTACTTCTGGATATCTCTTTCGCCTCAGCTATAACTATGCCACTGTCGCAGCCGGCAAAAAAAGACACAGATGCATTTACGGATAAGGTCACATATCCGTAACTGTTGGAAGCAACAGCTACCGCAAAATCAGCGAGGGTAAATATCATTCCGCCATGAAGCACACCTGCACCGTTTAGATGCTGTTCTCCAATATGAATCATAGTTTTAGCATATCCGGGACGCGCCCCAAGAATCTCAATACCGGTTAATCCGGAAAAACGATCAGCTCTGAAGAATTTTTTATACTTTTCAAGCATAGCACTCAATTATACCTGATAAATTTTATTCGACTTCACAAGTTCCATCTGATTATCCTGAAGTACCTGTGCCAGGTGCTTGACATCATCACTATGCAGAACTACGGTAGCCGAATCAACATTAGAAGCAAACGCGTACATATAATCAATAGCTATATTATTTTCCGATAATATATGAAGAGCTTTATAAAGCCCTCCCGGCTGATGCGGCACGGCAAGACAAACCACGTCGGTCATCTTTACCGAATATCCTGCCTCTTTAAGTATCTGAGCCGCCAGTTCCGGACGCCCTACCACGACACGCAAAATACCGTAATCAAGAGCATCAGCAACGGAGAATGCCGACATATTAATATCATTTTTTGCAAGAATTTCAGTCAGTTCAGCAAGTCTCCCCACCTTATCTTCAAGGAAAATAGATAATTGTTTAATAATCATAGCAGTAAAAATTTAAGATTAAATATTTCTATTATCAATTACTCTCTGCGCTTTACCCTCCGAACGAGGCAGCGAATTAGGCTCAACCATTTTAATCGAGGCGTGAAGTCCGATAAGCGATGTTATATTATCACTTATTCTCTTTTTAAGCATTTCAATCTCCTTAACCTCAGAGTTCCAGTGCTCATCAGTAAGCTCAACCTTCACCTCAAGTGTATCAAGATTATTATTTCTATTTACAATAAGCTGATAATTAGGAGACTTCTCATAAACCTCCATCAGAGCGGATTCAATCTGAGAAGGAAATACATTAACACCTCTTATGATAAGCATATCATCTGAACGCCCCATAACGGGAGCCATACGCACTGTCGTTCTGCCGCATTTACATTTACCAACTATAAGTTTAGTCAGATCTCGTGTACGGTATCTGATAAGCGGCATAGCCTCTTTGGTAACTGTTGTAAACACAAGTTCGCCTACTTCACCATAAGGAAGCACCTCTCCTGTCTCCGGATTTATAATTTCAGGTATAAAATGATCCTCTTGTATATGACTTCCGTCCTGACACTCACACTCCATAGATACCGCAGGTCCGATTATCTCACTCAGACCATATATATTATAAGCCTTTATATCAAGAGTATTCTCAATATATGAGCGCATTTCATTAGTCCACGGCTCAGCGCCAAACACTCCAATCTTTAGTTTCAGTTTATCTTTAATTCCCTGAGCGGTAACCGTCTCTGCCAAAAAAGAAGCGTAAGAAGGAGTACAAGCTATCACCGTAGAACCAAAGTCTTCCATAAGCTGGAGCTGTTTTTTTGTATTCCCACCGGAAATAGGGATAACAGAAGCACCGACTCTTTCAAAACCATAATGAGCGCCAAGTCCACCGGTAAAGAGTCCGTATCCGTAAGCTACCTGAGCAATATCATGATTAGACACACCTGCCATAGTAGCGCAACGCGCGAAACACTCGCTCCACATCTCCAGGTCATTCTGTGTATACCCCACTACAGTCGGTTTACCGGTAGTACCGCTCGATGCGTGAAGTCTCACCACTTTATTCTGAGGCACGGCAAACAAACCAAAAGGATAATTATCTCTTAAATCTTGTTTTATAGTAAATGGCAGTTTATGCAGATCGTTTACACTTTTTATATCGTCGGGTGTAATTCCCGCTTCTTTAAGTTTCTCCCGATAGAAAGGCACATTCTCATAAACACGTTTCAACATATTTGAGAGACGTTCGCTCTGCACTCTTTGCATTTCCGCCCTATCGGCACATTCGATATTTTCATTCCAGTACATAACATCAAGGTATAATGTATAACGTTACGCCCTCCCTGTGAAGGCATAACGTTTTCGGGTTTATTTATTGTAAAAAGCTTTTATATTAAGATCTACGATCTCCTGTCCTTTCTTCCCAAACAGCTCTTTAATACTCCATTCATAATCGGCATTATCAATGCCAGTATATTTAGCGGCCGCGCCAAGCATAACAATATTGTATGACTTCGGATTGCCCAGCTGCCTGGCTATGGCTGAAGCATCTACCAGTATTACATCTTTAGCTGCTTTTTTAAGTTCAGAATAGATATCTTGCGTATCCGGATAGTTTGGTATATTCACGAAAGGCTCACTACAAGTCACGATAGCTCCATTTTCAGAAAGATATGGCACATATCTCAAAGCTTCCATAGGTTCAACGGCAAGTATAAGATCTGCCTGTCCCAAAGGTATAAGGTCTGAGTATATCTCTTTATCAGAAATTCTCAGATGTGACTGCACCTCTCCGCCACGCTGACTCATACCATGTACTTCAGCCTGTTTTACTTTTAATCCGGCATGCATTGCCGCCATATCTATAATTGAGGCGATAGTAAGGATTCCCTGTCCTCCCACTCCCGCTATAATAACATTTCTGGTCATAACTTAATTAAGCTTTATTTTTCTTATTACGCGCCGCTACCTGCACACACTCTCTACAAGCCAGAATAACAGATACCCCGTCATAATCAAGCTCTTTTTTTATCATCTCAATATTTGCCTCAAGATTTGATTTAAGAGGCACAAAAGTCACAATATGCTCAGGCTCAACACCAAGACCTTTACATATATCATATAGTTTATTTGTACCCGACGAATCCTGTCCTCCTGTCATTGCCGTAGTAGCATTATCTGATATAATCACCGTAACAGGAGTTTTATCATTTACACAGTCAAGCAGCCCGGTCATGCCTGAGTGAGTGAATGTAGAGTCTCCGATAACAGCTACAGCAGGAGCAACTCCGGCTTCAGCCGCACCTTTTGCCATCGTAATCGATGCGCCCATATCCACACACGTGCTTATTGCCTCAAATGGTTTCAATGCGCCAAGCGTATAACAACCTATATCTGAGAATACATGCTTGTGCTCATATTCAGACATAGCCGCAGTAAGCGATTCAAACAGATCTCTATGACTGCAACCTTTGCAAAGCGCAGGAGGTCTATTTACGATTATTGACGATGCGACCGCTATTTCAGGCATATCGACACCTAAAGCTTTAGCCAAATGATCAGGGTTCAACTCTCCCATACGTGGTAAAGCGCCATCAAGTCGTCCTCTTAGTTTTTCATTATCAGAGAAACCTCTCAACAACTCTTCATACACCGGATATCCCTCTTCAGCTATAAGTATATCATCATATTTTGAAAGAAATTCAGCGATCTGTTTATGCGGCAATGGATATTGCGACACCTTAAGCACAGAAATATCAAGATTTTCTCTCTCTTTTACCTCCATTACATAATTAAAAGCTATGCCGAAAGCAATAACGGCTTTTGAAGATGTGCCTTCAATAACCTTATTAAATATTGAATTCTCCGAGTTTGCTGTCAGCACGCTCTGTTTATCAACCAAAGCGGCATATTGATTTCTCGCGTTAGCCGGAAGCAATATCCATTTACGTTTATCCGTATCAGGATTAAGAGAATTCATATCGCTCATAGGAGCACGCTTCACTACCGCGCGTGAATGAGATATTCTTGTAGTAAGTCTTAGCACAACCGGCAGTTTAATCTCTTCCGAATAATCAAACGCGTATCTTACTATATCGTATGCCTCTTGTTGGTTTGACGGTTCGAGCAAAGGCAAAAGCGCAAACTTACCATACACTCTTGTGTCTTGCTCATTCTGAGAAGAGTGCATTGACGGATCATCTGCCACCACAACGACCATACCACCATTCACTCCGGTAACCGCGGAATTTATATAAGCATCTGCAGCTACGTTTAGTCCAACGTGCTTCATACACACAAGACTTCTTTTACCCGCATACGACATACCGAGAGCTGCTTCATAAGCTGTCTTCTCATTTGCCGACCATTTAGCGCGTACATTTCTCTGACGAGCGTCCTTTGATTTTTGTATAAATTCAGTAATTTCTGTAGAAGGAGTTCCGGGATACGCATATACACCTGATATCCCTGCATCAATCGCGGCTGTAGCTACAGCCTCAGCACCCAGCAATAGTTGTTCGTTCATTATATCTTAACTTCCTTTTAAGGTCATAACGTTTCGGATTATTGTATATTAATCAAATAAAATTGCATATTACAACCCAATAACGCTATATTTTTATCAAATTATTATTTAAATGCAATTTATGCTATTTTTATTTAATTATGCAATTAATTTATTAAACTGTTCAGTTTTTAACAAATAAAACTAATACATAAAAAAACCGCGCTAAGACTTAATAAAAGCTCTTAACGCGGTTTTCACCATATAATTATTAAAAATAACTTACTTCGAAGTTTTCTCCTTCTGCGTATTTCTTCAAAAGATGCTTAGAATATTCCACACACTCTCTGAGTCCGTCCTCACCACTATAACCATTAATAATCATAAGCAGCTTCACCGAATCCTCATGGAGCTTGGTTCTTTCATTATCACTTGTAGGCGTACCTATGCCACCTTCTTGATCACGAAATACAGGCAGTCCATCTATATTGAGCAGCCCGCGCCCTATTCCGCAGAAGACATCATCTTTTGTGCCGGCATCAAGCACAAGCGTATCTCCCGATATTTTATCCTCATCAAATCCGCCTATCGAATATCCGGTTTTAATAGATATAAGATTAATTAAATCGACCAGAGTATTTATTTTATAAAGAGACTTCTCTTTAATGATGCGTCTGCAAAGTGCTTCTGCCGAAGGCCTGTAACGGTTAGGGTCCTTCCCCAATGCCTTATAGGCCTGTCTGGTTGCATTTATAGTTTCTCTTTTGTTTATATCTTCTACCTTATACTTGCTGCCAAACTCGGCGCAGAGAGAATCTATTTCCAACCATAACTCTTCGTTGTAGCTACTATTACTTACACTACATGATATTGCCACTCCTTTATAAAGTGATACCGCGCTCGTGAAAGCATCAGTTTTGACTACATTTTTCATAAAGCACCAATTTTATCATTTAGATTTTTTCTCAAGCTTTTCAGCCGCGTCTTTCATCTCCTTTTCCAGTGATTTAGCCGCTTTTTCTATATCTTTCTTAGCGTCAGATTTTTCAATCTTTTTCTGTGTATCTTTCAGAAAACCCTCTATATCATTAGTTTTCTTTTTTTCGCCTCCACAAGAAGAAAGAAGTAGTAAAGCAGCTCCGGCTAATGATAGTTTAATCATATTTTTCATATCTCTATTTGTTTATTTATTTCATTATTAATGTTACCCATATTATAAGGAGACAAAAATATGAAATTAAAACGCTTATCTAAAGCATTTTCAATTAAGAATACAAACTACATAAATCAAAAATAACCGGCATAAAGAATTGAAAAATATTAACACAAGTAAGATTATTTGCCATAATTCAATAAAAATGAATAACTTTGTTAAAAAACAAATAAATATTATATGAAAGATTATTATTCGTACGGACATGTTATGTCTAGTGCCTGGAAAATTGCGACCAAGAACTGGCTTGTTTTAATCGGATTGTATTTAGGTTACTTTATTTGCACTTTTATAATAAATGCCTTTTCCGGAGGAGAGCCTAACTTAAGATT
>CAMTOT010000063.1 GCA_947074165.1 uncultured Bacteroidales bacterium | reverse complement strand
GTAAACAAGTGACATGGTTTAAGCGGGATGAAGAAATAAAGTGGTTTGATGCCGACGATGAAGAGGCATTGATAAAATATCTTGAGCAGATAATCTAATCATAATTATATGAAATACAACACAACGAATATCATTGCATTTAGCGCGACCGGAACGACGAAAAAAATTGCTTGTCAAATAGCTTCAAATATTCCTTCGGCGCATAATGTGTATCATGATTTATTAAAGAATGATGATACTATGCTTCATTTTAATAATGATGAGATAGTAATCTTTGGAGTGCCAGTGTACGCAGGTCGCGTGCCTGAAATAGCGGCTAAAAGGCTTTCTGAAATAAAGGGAGACGGAACACCTGCTATTATTGTATGCGTTTATGGTAATCGCGACTATGATGATGCCCTTATTGAACTCTATGATATTGTATCGGCAAATGGTTTTGTGGTTTTATCGGCAGGCGCGTTTATAGGTTGTCACTCAATTTTTAATATGATAGCCACCGAAAGACCTCATGCAAATGATATGGCTCTTGCTGCAAAGATGGGTAAAAATACATTTATGAAACTTGCAGAAGAGAATTTCAGTTTAGATAATATATCGGGTATTGAGTTGAAGATAAAAGGTAACCGACCTTACCGTCAGCCAGGAAATGTGCCTTTGAAACCCAAAACAAACAGGTCTTGCTCGAGATGCGGGCTTTGCGCGATGGAGTGTCCTGTAGGTGCTATACCTAAACAGAACCCTAAAGAGACAGATAAGAATCTGTGTATTTCGTGCGCTCACTGTATTGATATTTGTACCAAAAAGGCAAGATATTACGGAGGTCTTATATATTGGATTGGCTCACGTAAATTTATAAAAAACTATTCTGAGCCACGTATTCCTTATATAGTATACAGATAAAACATTAGAAATTATAATAATAAAAGCATCGTAACGTCTGCCAATGACATGATACGGTGCTTTTGTTATTCTATAAATCTCAAAGATTCAACCTTTAAGAGTCTATTTTTAAGTTTTTCCATTTCTGATACGCGTATACGTAATGTCATCTCACAATCCATATCAAAGTACTGAGTTATTATAGTAGGATTGTCCTCTTTTATAATGCGCATTACATTATTCATGAAAGGATATTCAAAAACAATCTTTATATCTTCTTCTACAAGACACTCTATGATCGTGCTGTTTTTTATTGCCTCTGCGGCCGCCTCGCGATAAGCTACGATAAGTCCGCTGGTGCCAAGTTTTATCCCTCCGAAATATCGAATTACAACAATGAGTATGTTTGTGAGCTCAAAAGAATTAATCTGTCCGAGTATTGGCTTACCTGCAGTTCCCGACGGTTCGCCATTGTCATTACTTCTGAATTCAGTTCTTTCATGACCAATCATATATGCCCAACATACGTGGCGGGCATCATAAAACTGTTTCTGATACATCTCAATATACTCTTTTGCTTCCTCTACGGTAAGTACGGGTACGGCAAAAGAGATAAATTTACTCATCTTCTCTTTATATAATCCTTCAGAAATATCCCCCAGCGTTTTATATGTATCCTGCATAATAAAGCATAGTAATTTTAATATCTGTAAAGGTAGTTAATTTTTAAATATTATGTAGAAAACATACAGTTGCAAGAGAATAAACAGAGGAATCAGTATGCGAAATTTTAATTTTCTTGTTTTGTGATGATATTTAAGCATAGAAATAAGAGCACCGGGCGCACCTCCTAAAAAAGAGAACAACAAAAGGGTTGATTCCGGAGTGCGGCTGCGAGGTATAAGAATAGTACCGGTTATTTTATATATTCCATATCTGTTTAACCTTTTGCTTTCGGGGTTTTCAAGATATATAGCCGACATCTTATCGAGCATAAACATCATATATGTCGCCGTATTGATGGTAAGATATACTGTAGGTAAAATATTAAGCATAATGTAAAAGTATTTTCTATTAGTCTTTATCTGGTGTGTTCTGACCAAAGATACAAAAAATAAAAACTGTTTTCTAACTGTCAGATTTAATAAATATTGTGTCATTAAGAGAATTAGCCTAAGTTTATAAATATATACTTTTAACAAAAAAATTATTAACCCTATTAATATTATTATGAAAAGGATTATTCTAAATGAAACTTCTTATTTCGGTGCAGGTTGCCGTTCCGTAATTGCAGACGAGGCAAAACGCCGTGGTTTTAAAAAAGCTTTTTTTGTAACGGATAAAGATCTTATCAAATTCGGCGTAGCCGACAAAATAACAGAAGTGTTGAATAACGCATCTGTCCCTTTTGAGCTTTACAGTGATGTGAAAGCCAATCCAACAATAGCTAACGTCCAAAATGGTGTAGCTGCTTATAAAGCTTCGGGTGCTGATTTTATTATCGCTCTTGGCGGCGGTTCTGCTATAGATACTGCAAAAGGTATTGGTATAGTAGTTAATAATCCGGAGTTTGCTGATGTAAAATCTCTTGAAGGAGTAGCTGATACAAAGCATAAGGCTGTACCTACTTTCGCGCTTCCAACTACAGCGGGCACTGCCGCTGAGGTGACTATCAACTATGTAATCATAGATGAAGACGCTAAAAAGAAAATGGTATGCGTAGATCCAAATGATATACCTGCGGTTGCTATTGTTGACCCGGAATTGATGTACTCTATGCCTAAGGGTCTGACTGCCGCAACAGGCATGGACGCGCTAACTCACGCTATTGAAAGTTATATTACACCTGGCGCTTGGGTAATGAGTGATATGTTTGAATATCAGGCTATCGAAATGATCGCACAAAATCTTAAAGCTGCCGTAGATAATGGTAATGACACTGTAGCCCGCGAGAATATGTCGCAGGCTCAATATATCGCGGGAATGGGATTCTCAAATGTCGGTCTTGGTATCGTACACTCAATGGCGCATCCTCTTGGTGCTTTCTACGACACTCCTCACGGGGTGGCAAATGCCCTTCTTCTTCCTTATATTATGGAGTATAACGCACAATCTGACGCAGCTCCTAAATATAGAGGTATCGCTAAGGCTATGGGTGTAGAAGGTGTAGACGCAATGAGTCAGGATGAGGCTGTAAAAGCAGCTGTAGAGGCAGTAAGAGCGCTATCTATAAGTGTTGGTATACCTCAGAAACTTAATGAAATCGGTGTTAAGAAAGAGGATCTTCATGAACTTGCTGTAGCAGCGTTCAATGATGTTTGTACAGGAGGAAATCCTCGTACTACATCTGTCGATGATATTGAAGCTTTATATAACCTTGCATATTAATAAGAAAAAATTAAAAATCATTTTCTGTCAGATGAAGGCTGTCTTACTTTTGTGAGATAGCCTTTTTCTATTGTTTAATACTCAATGGAGTCTTTTTGTTACAGTCAGCTTAATTTAGATAGCTAAAATTTTAATTCTATCATAATATTACTTACTTTCGCAATATTTATTAACAGAAATAAACTTATAAATATTAATTCTGTATTTGCGGAATATGAAATAAAATGCGAGAATATGAGAACAGCTAAACTACTACTGCATTGCCCTGACCGTCCGGGTCTGATTACCGAACTGACTAATTTTATTACAATAAATAAAGGAAATATTATATATCTTGATCAGCATGTAGACCATGCCGAAAATATATTTTTTATGCGTATTGAGTGGGAGTTGAAAGATTTCCTTATTCCCGATGATAAGATAGAGGAGTATTTTTATACTCTTTACGCTCAGAAATATGATATGACGTTTAAACTTTATTTCTCAGACCAGAAACCGCGTATGGCTATCTTCGTCTCTAAGATGTCTCATTGTCTTTATGATATGCTTGCGCGTTATGTAGCCGGAGAGTGGGATGTAGAGATACCTCTTATTATAAGTAATCATCCGGATATGGGCCCTGCTGCAGAAAAATTCGGCATACCATACTATGTATTTCCTGTCAATAGAGCAAATAAAGAAGAGATGGAAGCTAAGGAGATGGAGTTACTTCGCGAACACGATATTTCGTTTATAGTACTTGCCAGATATATGCAGGTTATATCTGAGAATATGATAAAACAATATCCTGACAAGATTATTAATATTCATCATTCATTCCTTCCGGCTTTTGTTGGCGCTAAACCTTATCACGCTGCTTTTGAGAGAGGCGTGAAGATTATAGGGGCTACATCTCATTATGTGACAACAGAGCTTGACGCGGGTCCTATTATCGATCAGGACGTGGTGAGGGTATCTCATAAAGACACGGTGCAGGATCTTGTCAATAAAGGTAAGGATCTTGAGAAGATTGTTTTATCGAGAGCTGTACAAAAGCATATAGAAAGAAAGATCTTAAGCTATAAAAATAAAACGGTGATCTTTAACTGATAAGATTAGTTATTGTTATAAACTTTAATCTTTTTAGTATGGAAAAATGTAATCCGCGATTGGCGGATATGAAACCGTTTATAGTAATGGAGGTGCTGGAGCGCGCTTGTCAAATGGAAAGAGAGGGTACCGGCATTATTCACCTTGAGGTGGGTGAGCCTGATTTTGATATGCCGTCTCTTGCATCTGACACTGCTGTTAAGGCCCAGACACACGGTGTCACTCATTATACACATTCTCTTGGTGATCCTGAGCTGCGCGTTGAGATTTGTAACCTGTATAAGCGAGAATATGGAGTGGATGTTACGCCGGATCGTATTGTTGTGACAAGTGGTTCGTCGCCTGCGATTCTTATGACCCTTCTTACTCTCTGTGGAGCGGGAGATGAGGTTATTATATCTAATCCTGGTTATCCGTGTTATCGCAATTTCATCCTTGCTGCCAACGCGGTTCCGGTGGATGTTGAAGTAGATGCAGCTAATGGATTTTTATATGACATAAATAAGCTTAAAAAGGCTATTACACCGCGTACAAAAGCAATATTTGTAAACTCTCCCATGAATCCGTCAGGAACTTTGGTCAGTGACGAGAGCTACAAGGAGATTGTACGGCTCGGTATTCCTATTATCTCTGATGAGATTTATCATGGCCTTATTTATGAAGGAAAGGCTCATTCTGTACTGGAGTTTACAGATGATGCTTTTGTTCTCAATGGGTTTTCCAAACGCTACGCAATGACGGGGCTTAGACTCGGATATATGATAGCTCCTCATAAATATATGCGAGCGCTTCAGACTTTGCAGCAAAATTTGTTTATTTGTGCTCCCTCTACCGCACAGAAAGCGGCTGTTACAGCTATGTCAAAATGCGGAGATACGGAAGAAGACATGCGAACCATTTATAATGAGCGTCGTTTATATATGATAGAGCGGTTGCGCAGTATGGGCTTCACTATAGAGGTAGAACCTAAAGGAGCGTTTTATGTTTTCGCCGACGCGAGAAAGTTTACCTCCGATTCATATAGTTTTGCGTTTGACGTACTCGAAAATGCGCATGTAGGTATTACGCCCGGCGTAGATTTCGGTTCAAACGGAGAGGGCTTTGTAAGGTTTTCGTATGCCAACTCTATAGATAATATAAAAGAGGGTCTTGACAGGCTTGAAAGTTATCTTTTAAAAAATAATTAAATATATGCGACACTATATAATAGCTGATAATCAGGAGCTCACAGCATGTGGTATAATCTATACCATTAGATTATGTGATCCTTCGGCTGTATATAGTGTCGTTTCTTCAAAAAAAGAACTTCTTACTTCGCTTGCATCATATCCTGATGCTATTGTTTTTCTTGATTATTCACTTTTTGATTTTTCTTCCTCCTCAGAGCTAATTAATATTACAGAGAGATATTCGTCGGCATCGTGGATTATTATATCTGAACAGCTTGAGGCACAGACTATAAGATCACTTTATTTTGGTTCGGATAATATCAGTATTCTGTATAAGGATTGTTCGGTAGAAGAGCTTGAGACTGCTATACATTATTCTATTAAGAGTAAGAGATATCTTGCATCATCGGTGAGTGAATTGTTACTTCGGGGATCGGAGTCTGCTCTTCGACCTAAAAAAGAAGATGTCCTTACTGTTACTGAAAAAGATGTGATACGGATTATGGCAATGGGGAAAAGTACAAAAGAGGTTGCCGCTATAAAGAATCTGAGCTTCCACACAATAAATACACACCGTAAAAACATATTCAGAAAACTTCAGGTCAATAATATTCAGGAAGCTGTAAGAAAGGCTATATCTCTGGGAATTATTGATATGACTGAATATTATATTTAATTGTCGTATCGTATTAAGGCTGGTTAGGTATATAATTAAAAGGCGTGTTGTGTTAAGATGAATCAATAAAACCAAAACTGATAGAACACACAAAACGGCTGAACTTGCTAAAGGCTCAACCGTTTCATACTAACTTTTTCATAAGTTATATTGCTAAACTAAAAAATTCATATGCATTTTGTGATTCGCTAAACTAAAAATATACATTAAACAAAAAACTTATCACTAAAATTTCTCATCACAAAATGCCGTCATAAAAGGTCTATGGCTGTTTTCCTTTCGACATTACAAAGAAACAAACATTTCAGACCATGTGCAATCACCATTATTTGGTATAATATTTGGTTATGCTACCAATAGATAAGTATTTGAACCTATAAACATGCTGATTTGTTTACTTCTTATATCATTAAATATAATGTTATGGACGAAACAACGTATTGGAAGGGAGGAAGTGGCAAGCCTCATGTTTTGATATTGGGTTCTAACTTTGGTGGACTTACCGCTGCCCGATTTATAAGAGAGCAGTCAAAAGATGCTGTAGATATAACAGTTATTGACAGAAAGCCTTATTTGATTTTTATTCCAAATATCCCTTTAGAAGTATTTGCCAATAATGATCCGGTTGAGAAACTTCACATGCCGTTTTATAAATTCCTGAAAGAGGATAAAACTGTTTTTCTTCAGGCTGAAGTAACTGATATTGACATTGAGTCTAAAGCGGTCACTGTAATTCCGAGCGAAAGACCGGGTGCGGCATCCGAAAAAGTAAAGTATGACTATCTTGTAATAGCGCTTGGAGCTAAGCTTGATTATGCGGCTCTTCCGGGATTTAGTGAGTATGGACATACGGTATCAGACAGCTACTATGGCAATAAATTACGTCGTTATCTTTTTGGCGGTAATTATAAAGGTGGACCTATAGCTATTGGTACAGCCCGTTTTACGATGGGTAAGAAAGGCAGACCAGACTGGATCCCTGATATGACATCAGCATGTGAGGGACCTCCACTTGAGATTTCTCTAGGACTAACTTCTTTGCTTGAGGCTAAGAAATGGGGTTCGGCAAAAAATATCACCTTGTTTACTCAGGGCAAATATATAGCAGAGGATGCCGGTGTACCTTTGGTTAAGGAATTTCTTGGTATGGCGGTAGATAAGATGGGGATGACCTATATGCCCGATACTATAGACATTAAAGAGATCACTAAAGATGGGATTGAGTTTGCTAATGGTAAGTCTGTTGAGGCGGAGCTTAAAATTGTGCTTCCTAACTGGACAGCTCATGATTTTCTTAAAAAGCTGCCGATTGTAGATGAGGTAGGATTTGTAGTTACAGATCTTAAGATGCGTAACCCTGATCATCCCGAGATTATGGCTGTAGGAGACTGTGCTGCTATAACGGCTCCAAAACTGGGAGGTATAGGTGATATGCAGGCGCGAATAGTAGCCCAGCAGATAGCAAAAGATTTAGGTGTTTTACATCTTGATGATGATGAACAAGAGATGACCTTTAAGCCTGTAGTCATGTGTTTTGGCGATATGGGTCATCATAAAGCATTCTATATACATTCAGATCTTATATATGGCGGTAATACCGGCATTATGAAGATGGGATATAAATATTATGCAATGAAAATGGGATTTAAAGAAGCCTATTTTGCTCTTGGCGGAAAGACTCCGGGATGGGGTGTTAAGTTGACTGAGCTTCTTGGTGATAAATAAACGACAATAAAAAAAGGGATGAATGATTTAATCACTCATCCCTTTTTTTATTGTCGTTAAATAACATTATCCTATACATGCGCATAGATTTCTGTCGCCAAGCGCATTATCCACGCGAGCTACGTTAATCCAAAACTTATTGTCTTTTACATATTCGGTTGGGAATGACGCTTTCTCACGTCCGTATTTATGAGTCCAGCTATCAGCGCAAATCTCATACTGGGGATGAGGTGCATTCTTAAGAACATTGTCTGATTTATCCTGCTCGCCATTCTCCACCTCTTTAATTTCATTATATATGTTTATCATTGCATCACAAAACTGCTTAAGCTCTGTCAGACTTTCGCTTTCAGTCGGCTCAATCATTAATGTACCATGCACAGGAAATGAAAGTGTAGGTGCATGATACCCGTAATCCATAAGTCTTTTTGCGATATCAGTCTCGTCTATGCCCGAGCTTTCTTTTATTCGTCTGCAATCAAGTATAAGTTCATGTCCTACGCGTCCGGTAGTTCCGGTAAACACTATTCCATAATAAGGTGCAAGAATTGACGATAGATAGTTGGCGCTTAATATAGCTGTTTTTGTAGATTCTGTAAGTCCTTTAGCTCCCATCATACGAATATAACCATATGTGACAGGCAGCAATCCTGCGCTACCGTAAGGTGCTGCAGATACAGTATCAAGATCAGACCCGTCAATAAACGGATGGTGAGGAAGATACTCAACAAGATGCTCTTTAGCGCAAATAGGACCTACACCAGGGCCACCACCTCCATGTGGCATTGCAAAAGTCTTGTGTAGATTAAGGTGGCAAATGTCTGCACCTATATGTCCCGGAGATGTAAGACCTACCTGAGCGTTCATGTTAGCTCCGTCCATATATACCTGACCTCCACATTCATGTATTATATCGCAACACTCTTTTATGTCTTTTTCGAATATACCGTGAGTAGACGGATAAGTAATCATAAGAGCCGCGAGATTCTCCTTATGCAGATTCGCCTTTTCTATAAGATCCTGCATATCAACGTTACCTTTTTCATCACAAGATACTACTACGATACTGTAGCCGCATTGTGCAGCCGACGCGGGATTTGTACCGTGGGCAGAAGCAGGTATAAGTACAATATTTCGCTTATGTTCACCTTTTACCTCATGGTAAGTGCGGATTACTCTCAGACCGGCATACTCTCCCGCGGCACCGGAATTAGGCTGAAGACTGACACCCGACATTCCGGTTATAATAGCAAGATAGTGAGTAAGATCATCAATAAGCTCTTTATATCCCTCTGCCTGTGATATTGGTGCGAGAGGATGTATTGCCTGAAATTTAATATTGCTAAGCGCGAGCATTTCCGATGCCGCGTTAAGTTTCATAGTGCAGCTGCCAAGCGGAATCATAGAGTGAGCCAGTGATATATCTTTACGCTCAAGTCGTTTTATATATCTCATCATATCTGTTTCGGTGTGATATTTATTAAAAATATCCTGTTGCATAAATGACGAGTGCCTTATTTGGTCGTGAGGTACCACTTCGGTACAGGTTTTTACAAGTTTTATTTTGTGATTGCCTGATATGTCGGCAAATATCTCTACAAGGTGATTAAGATCTTTCTCTGTTGTTGTCTCATTGATAGAAACAGAAACAAAATCTTTACCATAGAATAGATTTATGCCATAAGAAAGAGCATGTCTGCGCGTTTTATCTATGTCAATATTCTCAATGCGTATAGTGTCAAAGTAATCCTTACTTGTCACTTTTAATCCCATCTTAAGAAGTGTCTCCGCAAGTCTGATCGCATTAATATGTATTGTCTCAGATATCTCTTTTATACCTTTCGGTCCCATGTATACAGCATAAAAGCCGGCCATGGTAGCCATCAGAGCCTGGGCAGTACATATATTAGATGTCGCTTTTTCACGCTTTATATGCTGTTCTCTTGTTTGTAGCGCCATGCGAAGAGCCTTTTTGCCGTTGCGATCGATGGAGTAGCCTACAAGGCGGCCCGGGATAAATCTTTTATTTTCTTCCTTTGTAGCGAAGTATGCAGCTGAAGGACCACCGTAGTACATAGGCATACCTAGTCGTTGTGTTGAGCCGAAACATATATCCGCACCCCATTCGCCCGGAGGTGTCAGAATAGCAAGCGACATAATATCTGCGGCAACGGCAAGTTTTATGTTGTTCTCTTTAAGCACAGCCGCAAATTTTGTATAGTCATTGATTTCACCTTTTGAATCAGGATATTGCACTATAGCGCCGAAAAACGTATTATCAGGAATAAAGTTATCCCAGTCTCCCGTTACGATATCTATGCCCTGCGGTATCATTCTTGTGTGTATTACAGCCTTTGTTTGCTCAAATATGTTACGGTCTATAAATATCTTATTTACACCGTCTCTTATCTGTTCGCGTGTGCGTATGTTGTACATCATCGTTACAGCTTCTGCTCCCGCTGTCGCTTCGTCAAGAAGTGAGCAATTGGCAAGCGGAAGTGACGTCAGTTCGCATATTACAGTCTGATAGTTCATCAGAGCCTCAAGTCTCCCTTGTGAAATCTCTGCCTGATAAGGAGTATAAGATGTATACCATACAGGATTTTCAAGAACATTACGCTGGATTACAGCCGGAGTATATGTATCATACCACCCTTTGCCAATATAAGTACGAAAAACCTTATTCTTGTCGGCAATGGATGATATCAGTTCGATATATTCTTTTTCATTGAGCGGAGCGGGTAGTGGCAGAGGATGTTTAAGACGTATGTTTGCAGGTATCACTTTTTCAATCAGTTCCTCTGTTGATTTTACGCCAATAGCGTTGAGCATCTCTTTAGCGTCACCGGCAGATATCCCTATATGTCGCGGTGTAAGATAATTCGTGTTGTTCATATTTTATATCTCTCAAGGTAAAAAAAAGGAGAAGAATCTGTCTGAATTCAGACAGGCTCTTCTCCAAAGTTATAAAATCATTGAATTAATATGCAAAAAAACATAATCATTTTAGTTGATTTTGAATTATTTGATATTAAATAAAATCTTTATCTCACAAACGGATTGTTGTTCTTTTCATATTTTATATTGGTTTCCGGACCATGTCCCGAATATACCAATGTGTCATCCGGCAGTGTAAAAAGTTTAGTTTTTATACTGTCAATAAGAGTTGCATAGTCTCCACCCGGAAGGTCAGTCCTACCTAGATCGGAAGAGCGTCGTGTAGGGAAAGAGTGTACGTCCTGGGGTAGATCT
>CAMTOT010000062.1 GCA_947074165.1 uncultured Bacteroidales bacterium | reverse complement strand
GAGGAGGACCTTGTAGCTCTTGACGGCGTAGTGGTTTCAGCCAACAGAAGTGAGACGACGCGCAGACTTGCTCCTACGGTTGTTAATGTTCTTGATATGAAGATGTTTGAGAATACAAATTCTACATCTCTGTCTGACGGGCTTAGCTTTCAGCCGGGTGTGAGGGTTGAGACAAACTGTCAGAACTGCGGTTTCCAGCAGATCAGAATAAATGGGCTTGACGGTCCGTACACACAGATACTTATTGACTCGCGCCCTATATTCAGCGCTTTGTCGGGCGTTTACGGTCTTGAACAGATACCTGCCAATATGGTGGAAAGAGTTGAGGTAATGAGAGGTGGCGGCTCGGCTCTTTTTGGTTCATCTGCGATTGCCGGCACGATAAACATCATTACAAAAGAACCGCTTAGAAATTCAGCCCAGATATCTCACAATCTGACATCAATAGGAGGAAGTTCGTCTTTTGACAACAGCACATCGCTTAACGCGTCACTTGTAACAGACAATCATAAGGCAGGCCTTTATGTATTCGGACAGAACCGACACCGCTCCGCCTACGATCACGATGGTGACGGATTCTCAGAGATGCCTCAGTTGAAAAGCCAGACAGTAGGTTTTCGTTCATATATAAAAACAAGTTTATACTCTAAACTTACGTTTGAGTATCATCACATGCAGGAGTTCCGCCGCGGAGGCGATATGCTTAACCGTCCTCCACATGAAGCGAATATAGCGGAACAACTTGAACACTCTATCGACGGCGGAGGTGTGAAGTTTGATTATTTCTCGCCTAACGAGAAACACAGACTTGGAGTGTACGCTTCGGCGCAGAACACGGCGCGCGACAGTTATTATGGAGCTAATCAGGATCCTGACGCTTACGGACGTACTACAGACTTTACATATATGGCCGGAGCGCAGTATATATACGGGATGGATAAATTACTATTCATGCCTGCCGATTTGACCCTTGGCGCTGAATACACGGCCGATGATCTTCACGACAATATGTGGGGATACAACAGAGAGACGAAACAAAATGTACAAATTGGAAGTATGTTTCTTCAGAATGAATGGAAAAATAAATATCTTGGATTGCTTGTGGGGGGACGTTTAGATAAACACTCTATGCTCAGCAATCCTATATTCAGCCCTCGCGCTAACATCAGATATAATCCTATTGAAGATATAAATCTGAGAATGAGCTATTCGGGAGGATTCCGTGCGCCACAGGCTTTTGATGAAGATATGCATATTGAAAATGTGGGAGGTACGGTTTCGATGATTAAACTTGCAAAAGATCTTAAAGAGGAAAAATCGCAGAGCTACAGTATATCTGCTGATATCTATCACAGAATAGGAAGTTTTCAGCTTAATTTTCTTGCAGAAGGGTTTCTGACTAATCTAAGAGATGTGTTTGTACTTGAAGATATTGGCGAGCGAGACGGTATTATGATTAAAGAGCGCCGCAACGGTTCGGGAGCAATTGTAAAGGGGATTACCTTTGAGGGTAAGGTGGCTTACCGTTCTCTAATGCAATTTCAGGCAGGTATGACTTTTCAGAGAAGCAATTATAAGGAAGCTGAGCAATGGAGTGAAACGGCTGAAGCTGAAAAGAAGATGTTCCGCACTCCTGATACTTACGGCTATTTCACAGCTTCCGTAACTCCGGTAAAACCTCTATCAGTAGCCCTTTCGGGAACTTATACAGGCAGTATGCTTGTTCCTCACTTTGCCGGAAGCGGCGTGAGCGAGGATGTAGCTGTAACTACACCTGACTTTTTTGACCTGAACCTGAAGGCTTCTTATGATTTTACTCTTTATAAAGGTGTAACACTACAGGTAAATGCAGGTGTACAAAATATATTTAATGCTTATCAGAAAGATTTTGATAAAGGTAAAGATCGTGATGCCGGATATATTTATGGTCCATCTACTCCGAGAAGTTACTTTGCCGGGGTGAAACTGATGTATTAATTGTATATTTAATTTCTATTATAATAATTGACTGTGACTGAAATAAAATAACGATATCATTGATATTCGGTAGATATTTTATTTCAGTCACATCATTTATATTTATCATCAAAAGAGCTTTGTCTTCCTATTTAAATCACGCTATTTATATTATTTTCATCATTGACTAATTAAAATGTATGCAAAATTTAGTCACACCAAAAACCTAACACCCTAATAATCAACACTAAACTAAACTAATACATGTTCATTATCGAACACATTGTTCGTTTTCAATGAATTAAAAGCAGCAAACGTTCAATTATTTATGTGTATCAAGATTATAGTAAATAATTATATTTTAGAGATTGATAATTATACCATGTCAAAAAAGATTGAATTATTTATAATACAGAGTAAAAAACAATATATTTTTGTATGGTATATTTATCTTGCGCAATTAATCAATATTTTAAAAACATAAAACATAAGCGAATGAAGAAAACGTTTACTCTTCTTTCTGTATTTTTATCAGCAGCTATATCTTTTGCCCAAAACTCGTCATTTATAAATCGAGTGTATGAATACAGACCTGCTCCTGGTCAGTTTATAAATACAGTCACTTCAGGATATCAACAGGGAAATACAGAATCACAAGTACTTGAGAATGTAAATACTATGCTTATATCAGATAACACGCCTACCGGCATGGTTTCTCTTGGCGGATGGGGAGGATATATAGTTGTGGGATTTGACCACCCTGTAGTAAATAAAAAAGGAGCCTCAGATTTCAGAATATATGGTAATGCTCATTCAGGTTCAGCCGAACCAGGCATTATTATGGTTAGCTGTGACACGAATAAAAACGGACTACCCGATGATGAATGGTATGAAATAAAAGGTAGTGAATACGGAAAAGCCACAGAAATAAGAGACTATGAGATTACATATAAGCGCCCATCTCACGGCTCTAATGATGTAACATGGACTGACAATAAAAATAACAGCGGTACAATCCCTCAGAATAGTTTTCATAAACAGAATTATTATCCGGAATGGATAAATAGTGACGAGATGACCTTTAGAGGCTCTCGCCTTCCTGATAATTATATATTAAACGGTTCGGTTTATATACTTGATCCGTTCGAGTATGGTTATGCCGATAACTACCCCAACAATGACGAGCGCAGCTGCTTTGATATAGATATGGCTATCGATAAATACGGAAATAAAGCAGATCTTAAATGTATAGATTTTATAAAAGTATATACTGGCGTAAATCAGGTATGCGGATGGATTGGAGAAAGTTCTACGGAGTTTGCTTCTGCTGAAGATTTGCATCCGGATGAACCGTTGTCTGTGAATAAATCTTTAGCAGAAAATTGCATGAGTATAGTAAGAAAAGAAAAAAATATGCTTATTGTTAATTCTGCTATAGAAAGTGAAATGTCAATATTCGATATCACAGGAAAAACCAGAGGATGTCACTATATCACAAAAGGAGATAACCATATTGATATATCTTCGCTTCATAATGGAGTATATATAATGAAAAGCGGATATAAAACAATTAAGTTCTACAAATAGAGCATGAATTATAAAAGGATATAATATTATTTTTAATCTAATATTATATCCTTTTTATTTATGACCTTTTTTATTGAAGATTTATTATTGTGTTTTGATATTCTTACATGGAACTAAAAATTTATTAATAAAACGTCTAAATATCACGATATTTTAAATCTACTACTACAGGATTATGATCACTGATATAAACAGAATCTATGCATGCGTTTAAGACACCATATTTATTGACAAGGAATCCGTTTTTTATAAATATATAATCTATAACCGGTCGCCTGTCCATAGGTCGCCTGCCAAAATCCTGAAATGTCCATTTTGGACCAAATACGATATCGGTTAGTTCTTTAGAGTCGAAAACAGAATTTCGTCTATTGATATTCGTTATTTCCTTTATTACCGATGAGTTAGGATGAGCGTTAAAGTCTCCCATAAGAATAACATGATTATCTCCGGCTATATTCTCTATTCTGCTCAATAAAAGATTGACACTCTCGCCTCTGGCTTTTTCTCCATAGTGATCAAAATGAGTATTAAACACAAAAACAACTTTGTCATTGAATTTATCTTTTAGCTTTACCCAGGTCACAATGCGCTCACAAGCTGCGTCCCAACCTTTTACACCGATTGAATCGGGGTATTCACTAAGCCAGAAGTTATTATATTCAAGCTTCTGAAATCGTTGTTTCTTATAAAAAACAGGGCTAAACTCTCCTTTTTTATCTCCGTCTTCTCTACCCACTCCAAGCCAATCATACTCATATAAACTACTTGTGATATCTTCCAACTGATTAAACAGCATTTCCTGAAATCCTATAATATCACAATCTGTATATTTCAGAGTATTTATAACATTGGGTAATCTGTTTTCCCAAATGTTTACGCCATCATTTTTATTGTCATATCTTATATTAAGAGACATAACATTTAGCCCGACATTATTTGCCGGGCTTTTATGTCTACATCCGTTTACCGCAATTACAATAAAAATAATAAATGCAGAAAAAACAATGTGTTTCATTAATATCCTTTATTTTGTTTTAGATTTTTACTCTGCGCAATCTCATCCTGAGGAATCGGGAAAACATGATTTACATTGACATCGAATGTACGCTGAGGCCATGCCTCAATTATACTTATTTCAAGATCATCTATAGTAACCGGTGTAGACACAAGTGCTTTTACGCTATATCCCCTAAGTGGTTTCTCCACATATTCTTTAGCTATTCCCCATCTGATCAAATCAAGCATACGATTAGAGAACTCGCCTGCCAGTTCACAACGACGCTCATTTATAAGATGTTGTTTTGTTGCGTTACTGATTGCTGCCAGTCCGGCCCTGCCGCGTACCTGATTTAAAGCATCATCACCATTTTGACCACTCCAAATTTGAGCCTCAGATTTCATAAGAAGAACTTCTGCATATCTGATAAGAGGGATATTAAGTGTTGTAGTTGGATTATCACCGTTAGGATTAACAGATCGGCCTATAGCATCGGCCGGGATAAAAGGATCCATATACTTACGAAACTGCATGCCCGACAAGCTTTCGCCGGAGTAATACATCTTCTCATTACCAAGATAAGTAAACATATCGCCGGGTTTAAGTATTGTGACATCAAGTCGCGAGTCACCCTCTTCGAAAGCCTCAAGAAGCTCTATAGTCGGAGTAAAATATCCCCAACCATTATAAAGTCCCCACCCTTTATTTTCAAGAAGGGCACCCGGCAATATAGAACCCGACACTTCAGATGAAGGAAATGAGAATATATACTCTTTACTATAGTTATTATCGGTTTTAAATACATCTTCAAAATTATCAAGAAGACTATGTTTCCCGGAACTGATTACTTTATCACAATACTCTATTGTAGTGACATAAGAAGCATCATCATACTGGGCGTCAAAAAGAGAAACTTTAGCTATATAAGCCCAGCAAGCGGATTTATGAGGTCTTCCATAATCATCTGCGCCTAATTCGGAAAATTCAGGTAACAAGTCAGCCGCTTTTTTAAAGTCTTCAATACAATAACTGTAGTTATCTCTTACGCTTGCGGCTCTCGGCACATCAAGTTCTGCAACAGATAACCCAGGCTCTACAATAGGTATTCCTCCGTTATCACCATTATCACCGTAATAAGGCGCTATCCAGAAATATGCCCAAGCTCTAAAGAAGTATGCCTGCCCCAAAACCATATTACGCGTTTCTCCCTCTATATTCATGTTAGGAACATTCAATATAATGTCGTTGCATAACTTTATAAGCTGGTACATTTTAGGCCAGTTTTTCACAACATCACGACTATAATTTGCAGTAAAATTTTTCATTGCAGCGCATCCTGCCTGTGTGCGGCCTGTAACTATATCATCACTACAGTTATAATAATGCATAAACCCACGCCCCACTACACCATCCTCGTTTGCCCAAAAATATAAAGCATCAGCAGCTTTAAGAGCATCACTATCCGTTTGCCAGAATTTGTCACTTGACGGCTCGCCATATTTATTAAAAGAAAGAAAATCATCACATGATGTAGTAGCCACTAAGGCTGATGTGAATAATATAGTTTTTATATAAGTTTTCATAAGTTAATTGAATAGTTTTGGTGTTTAGAATGTCATATTCAGTCCAAATGACACAAGTCTTGATACCGGATAAGTACCTCCGTCAAGCCCATAATTTCCCACTTCAGGATCCATTCCCGAGTATTTGGTAAATGTAAACAGATTCTCTCCTGACACGTATAGTCTTACACTACCGTTACCAACTACTGACTTAGGCAATGTATAACCGACAGTTATATTTTTCACTCTCAGATAGTCTCCGTTTTCAAGAAAGAAATCAGATACTGTGCTATAATTACCATTTGTATCACTCATACTTACAAGAGGAATATTTGAGTTATTATTATACCCCCATGAGTTCAGGACATCTTTTGACATATTCCAGCCCTGTCCTGCAGCATAAGTCATCACCTTTACGCCATTAAATATTTTATTGCCTGCTACTCCCTGCAACATTATATTAAAGTCAAAGTTTTTATATCCGAAAGCGGCATTAAGACCATAAGTAATCTTAGGGTTATAACTTCCCATATATGTACGATCGTCATCATTTATTATACCATCATTATTAAGATCTGAAAATTTCAAATCTCCTGGTTTAGCGTTAGGCTGTATCTTATTGACATTACCGTTAGCGTCGGTATAGGTATATGAATCAATTTCTGCCTGAGTCTGAAATATTCCATCTGTCTTAATGAGGTAATAAGAATACCAGTTTGTACCAACCTCAGAACGAAGAGGTTTCATTGCCCTTATTGTATTGCCATGAGCGAAATAATCACGATCACCCAAATCTAAAACTTCTGTTTTTAGAGTTGAAAGATTAAAGTCTAAGCTATATCTGAATCCATTTCTGAAGCTGTCATTTATGCCCAATGTGAATTCCCATCCACGGTTTTGCACTTTACCTACATTCCCGAGAGGCGCTACAGAAATACCGGCTACCGACGGCAATGGCATCTCCTCTATAAGATCTTTTGTATTTTTAATAAAGTAATCTGTACCAAATGACAATCTGCCATTAAACAACTCTATATCAAAACCAAGATCGGTCTGCTCTGACACTTCCCATTTCAGATTTGTATTTGGAATAGTCACCATACCCATACCTATTACCGGATTTTGATGCTGACTTCCCAGATATGCATAATTACCAATTTGAGAAAGGTTAGATAGATATGAATAGTTCCTCACGCCGTTTACATTTCCTACCTGCCCCCAGCTCGCTCTCAGTTTAAGCAAAGAGATACTTTCTACATTCTCCATGAAACGCTCCGATGATATTTTCCAGGCTCCTGAAACGGCCGGAAATATTCCGCTGTTATTTTTATAATATAGCTTGGATGACGCATCTCTACGTATACTACCCGTGACAAAGTATCGGTCATTAAATGAATAAGCACCTCTCAGGTATGCTGATACCAGTGACTCTTCGCTTCTTGATTCGTATGGTTTTGTTTTGCTCCAGTCTGAACCGTTTATAAAATCCTGTGAATATTTATCCTCACTGTCAAAGTCATATACTGTAGTACCTGAATTATGTTCATATTTATAACTCATAGAATAACCTGCCATAATATTAAATGAGTGCTTTTCAAAAGATTTATCATATGTGGCAACATTCTCCCATAACCATGAGCTTTGACGATAATCAGTAATGGTACGGGAGTTCTGATCATTTGTTTTACCGATTTCAGTTACTCTCCCTACGAAATCATCATAATGATTATATTTAGTACCTACAGATACTTCAGATTTAAGATTTAGAGACCTTACTGGTTTAATATTAACAGACGTAGTTGAAAACAACGTATGATTTGGTCTGTTTTGTTGAAGTCGTTTTAATGTCGCGACCGGATTGGCTACCTCTCCAAATGTACCGGCTACACCAAGGTCTTTTGCCCAAAGAGGAACGGTACCTCCGTAAAGTTGATTACCATTATCATCCATAACGGGATTGCCTTCATTGTCAAACTCATAAACCGTAGCGGAAGCAGGCATAAACATAGCAGAGGCAATAACTCCGGTATGGCCTGAATTATTTATATTCCCCTGTCCGTTTGTATATGTAAAGTTTGCTTTCTGTGATACAGATAACCATTTATTTATATTAAAATCAACATTGGCATTTAGTCCGAGCCTTTCATTCCATGTATTTATTAATGTACCTTCGGTTTTCGCGTATTCAGCCGAGACATAACTCTTCAGGTTCTCACTTCCTCCACTTAACGATAAAGCGTATTTCTGAGTCGAACCGGTACGGAATATCTCATCTAACCAATTTGTTCTTGTGACTCCTGCATAAGGATAAAGCTCTGTATTAATTCCGCTTGGAATAGTTACACCATCAACATTAGCCGCATCAGTCCTGACATTTATATACTCTTGCGCGTTAAGCATCTCCGGCTTTCTCCAAACCGATTGTATGCCATATCCGGCTCTTGCGGAAACCACAGTTTTGCCCTCTTTCGCCTTCTTTGTAGTTACAATAATTACACCACCAGAACCTACATTTGTACCATATATAGCAGCTGAAGCAGCATCCTTTAAAACCGTGATTGATTCTACATCCTCCATATTAAATGGCGCACCTGGCACGCCATCCACAACATATAAAGGAGTATCTCCGCTACGAGATCCATTTCCCCTGATCGTTACTGTAGGAGAAGACAATGGGTCTCCGCTGTTATTTGATATTACGACACCGGCTATACGACCCTGCATAGCAGCTATCGCGTCATTGCCTCGTCCTTTCATATTATCATCAAAATCGAGTTTTGAAACAGCAACCGAAAGGTTTGCTTTCCTTGACTCCTGACCATAACCAATTACTACCAGCTCCTTAAGATCGACTGTACTATCTATTAGTTTGATATCTAAATATTCTCGGTTTTCTACATTTACAACAGAAGTCTGATAGCCAATATAACTAATCTGAAGAACAGAATTAGGAGACACATTAATAATATACTGCCCATTATAATCTGAAACAACACCATTGGTTGCCCCTTGTTCTAAAATTGTTGCTCCTATTACAGGTTCTCCCGTGCGGGAGTCTGTTATAACTCCCCGCAATTCTCTCGACTGCGCACTTACGGATGTGACGAATGCAGCCGCCATCAATGATGCGCCTAAGATTTTTTTCATTTGTTAGTTCTGATTTTATTTTAGTAAGTTGATGATTTTATTGAAAATATCAGAGTTTTTAAATACTCCGTTAAATGTAGATGAGGATGGTCCATAAGATAAAACAGGTAAAATAGATGGTGTATGATCATCCGTTACAAATTGCGCAAATACCTGACCATCAGACAGCGACCCATCTGTAATAATAAGACCTCCTGTTTCATGATCACCCGTAACAATTACGAGTGTATGCCCATCGGTGTCTGCAAATTTTATAGCTTCAGCTACTGCCATGTCAAAACTCAACATCTCCATAACTGTAGCCGGAAGGCTGTTTGCATGCCCGGCATAATCAATTTTAGCTCCCTCTACCATTAAAAAGAAACCATCTTCTGACTTACTGTCAAGATAATCTATACTATTTTTGGTAGCATCAGCCAAAAGATTAATTGTAAATGCATTTGCAGCTTTACCCATCTTCTCATCAATACAAATAATATTTTTCGGGCCTTTTGCGATACTATCTATCTGATAAATAAATCTGTACTTTTGATTAAGATTATTATTGTCTGTATTATCAAAATGCTCTGCCCCCGAACCACACAATAAGGATATGTGTGCGTTTTCTATTTGACTGATTATTTCTTTCGAGTTATCTCTTTCATTTGTGTGCGCGTAAAATGCCGCCGGTGTTGCGTCTGCGATATTTCCCAGGGTGACAATACCATTTATTTTATTATAATCAAGCATCTTCTCCGTCAATGAAATAAGATTATTGTTATTTTCATCTACAGAGATAGCCCTGTTATTACAACTCTCGCCTGTTGCCATTGTACTGCCGGCTCCGGCTGAATCTGTTGTAAAAGCATCTTTTGCCTGTGTATGCATAAGACCGACGCTTCTCAAGCCCAACATAGTCAAACCTCCGTTTACGGTATTTGCAGCCAATATATGATTGAGCCCCATACCGTCACCAATCATAAGTATCACATTTCTAATCTTATTGTCTGAATTATCCGACAAATAAGTTGGTGTATATATATCAACCGGTGAATCAAGATATGCATCGGATGGTTTGAATCCTTCAAATGAAGATGTTGTTTTGTCAAGTCTTGAATAAGACTGAACTTTATTTTCGACCTCTTTACTTCTTAAAACAAAACTATTTTTGCTATAATCGCTAAAGAAACGACAACAAGCTTCCGGTTTATCAGTACCTATTATATCTGCGCCGATTGTAAATAATGTATTCCAGGCGGTCAGCCCGTCAGGAGCGGCCCAGAATCGTATAGGTTTATCTATAGCATGTACGGCATTAATTAAAGAATCTAATTTAATCTTATCTTCCTTCACAGGAATTCCTTTTCCATTCCATGAGGAGTATCTTTTAAACGAATCACTAATCATCGCGATTCTCTCCAACTGATCGTCTGTATAAACGGTGCCCGTTGTTCCGTCAAATTGTATATAATCAGGATATTTATTAAAATCAGACTGATTCGGCTTGTTTCCGCTAATAACCACTCTCACAGCGTTGGGGTTAACATCAGGATTAAATACATCAGGATATTTTTTTAAAATTGATATCAATGATTTTAATGTCTTATCTCCGTCATCTTTAATATCTATAAGGTAAGTGAGCGGTTTATAACCATCTTTCCTCGCTTTACCTCCGTTCTGGCGAAATAATTTTACTATCGGATTAATATAAAGATCAATAATACCTGGCGCCGTTGGCAGTTCTTCTATATCATGAGCTACAACCACCTGATTTTTCTTATTAAGATAAACATCTATCTCTATTATATCTATATCCTGAGAGTATGATTGATAAAATGGAACTTTTTGTCTGTAATCATTATGAGAATGTATTAATGGCGTATTAAAATTTGCAGCAAAACATAAATTGTTAAGACATGACAATGCAATAATAGATAATGTGATGTTACGAAATTCCATAGATCGGAAGAGCACACGTCTGAACTCCAGTCACCGCTCATTATCT
>CAMTOT010000061.1 GCA_947074165.1 uncultured Bacteroidales bacterium | reverse complement strand
ACGAGCTAATGAGCGGTGACTGGAGTTCAGACGTGTGCTCTTCCGATCTAAAAACTAATATCAAAAATATATTTAATCGGGCAATTTCCTTGTTGATTCCTGTATTTGAAGAGACGTGTTAACCACCTTATTAGTTATATGATCAAACAACTCCGGATGTTTAATCTTATTGATAAGAAGACGCATAGCCTGCCTGCCTATTTCAAACGGATCCTGAAAAACAGATGTAAGAGATGGAAATGTATGTTTCGATATGTATCCGTCTCCAAAACCGCATAATGACAGCTGTTCCGGTATCTTTATGCCAAGCTTCTTCGCCGCGTATAATATACCCGACGCGGTACTATCGTTTATAGCCAATATCGCGTCAGGAGGATTATTCATTTTCAATATATCCGGAGCCAAAAGCTTTGCCTCTTTCCCGGTATCACAATTTACGATAAGTTCAGGATCGATATCTATATCATGTTTTCTTAAGGCGTCAATATATCCTTTCTTTCGGTTCTTTGCTATCTCAAGATTGGAATCTGAACCAAAATAACCGATTCTGCGACATCCTGTTTTTATCATATAATCTACCGCATCGTATGCGCCTTTATAGTCGGTACACACCACCTTGTCTGTAAGTATTCCTGTGCATATTCTATCATAAAAAACTATTGGAACATGATTATCTATAACTTCTTTAAAGTGATCATAATTCGTTGTTGTTTTTGAAAGAGACACAAGAATGCCGTCCACTCTGGTCTTTAATAATGTATGCACAGCTTTTACCTCTGTCTTATAATCCTCACGACTTTGAACAGTCACGATAGAGTAATTATTTTTTTCCGCCTCATCTTCCATTCCGGCTATAACCATAGCAAAAAATAGATTAGACATATCAGGTATTATAACACCGATTATATTTGACTCACGAGTGCGTAAAGATGCAGCAAGTGTATTTGGTTTGAAGTGATGCTCTGCCGCATATTGTTTGATCATCTTTCTTGTCTCTTCGGCAATAGTTGGGTCGTCACGCAGGGCGCGTGATACGGTAGATACCGAGAGATTAAGGTCTCTTGCGATATCCTTCATGGTAAGATGAGTTTTCATAGACTGTTTATATATAAATTAAACTCATTTCACATCGGTTAAGTTACAATCGTTTGCAACGTTAAAGTGATACTTTTTTATCTCATAAATATACTACAGACATTTAGTCATTATATATTTGTATAAAACGATAAGAGCTATATCTCTGGGGCATATTACGTTCTCTAATAGGTAATGAAATAATACAACCAAACTTTAATTAATCATCAATACTATTAGTTATCATACACCAGAAGATTCATCATTCTAATTCTAATAACAAATGAAGCATGGAATATTCAACAATTATAAGCCACTTTATTGTGTCTTATTAAGCGTTATCGCTCCGATTGGGGTGATAGCACAAAACACTATTACTATACAGGGTACTGTAAAAGATAATACAGGAATACCTGTAATTGGAGCAAACATCATTCAGAAAGGAACGACAAATGGCGTTATAACTGACTTTGATGGTAATTTCCAGGTATCGCTTCCCGATACCGCTACATTAGTTGTGTCTTACATCGGTTATCAGACCAGGGAACTAAAACCTAACAACCGTAAGTTGCAAATTGTTTTACAGGAAAATTCGGTAAGCCTTGATGAGGCTGTGGTTATCGGATATGGCTCTGTAAAAAAATCTGACGCTACGGGCTCGGTTATAGCTATTAAGCCTGATAAAATGAATCGCGGACAAACCATGAACGCTCAGGATATGATTACCGGAAAGATAGCCGGAGTAAATGTATCTTCAAATGACGGAACACCGGGCGGAGGAGCAAAAATCAGAATACGAGGAGGCTCATCACTTGCCGCGAGCAACGATCCACTAATCGTTATTGACGGATTACCGATGGACAATGACGGAATAAAGGGTGTTTCTAATATGTTAAGCACAATTAACCCTAACGACATCGAAAGCTTCACCGTACTTAAAGACGCCTCAGCTACTGCCATTTACGGTTCAAGGGCATCCAACGGTGTAATATTAATCACAACCAAAAAAGGCGAGGCAGGCTCACGTCCTCGTATATCTTACGATGGTAACGTATCTGTAAGTACCCGCAAAAATAGCGTTGAGGTATTAGACGGCGACCAGTTTCGTGCTTTCGTAAATGAGATGTACGCAGACAAACCAGAGGTACTTAGTAAACTTGGCACCTCCAATACTGACTGGCAGGATGAAATATTTCAGACAGCATTTGGCACAGATCACAATATTACAGTTTCGGGAGGACTTAAAAATATGCCATACCGTGTATCACTTGGCTACACCAATCAAGACGGTATCCTGAAGACATCAGAATTTGAACGCTATACAGGTTCATTCAATTTAAGTCCTTCATTCTTTAATGATCATCTTAAAATGAATGTGAACGCGAAGGGTATGATTGCCAAAAACCGTTTCGCAAACACAGGAGCCATAGGCGCGGCATTATCAATGGATCCAACTCAATCGGTATACAATAGCGATCCGATGTATGACAATTATGGAGGATATTTCCAATGGTTGAAACCAGTAAAGACGGATGATGACTCTGAGCCTACTTATGAATACAGCAACCTGGCACCTCAAAACCCGGTCGCTATGCTCAATCTAAAAAATGAAACATCTAACGCAAAAAGTTTCCTTGGAAATGTACAGCTTGATTATAAGTTTCATTTCCTGCCTGAATTAAGAGCCAATCTTAATGTGGCGATGGATTACTCAACAGGAAAACAAAAATTTTATGTAGACCCATTATCTGCCGAAAGTACACCTTATGGCCGTCAGGGATGGGAGAACCAGGATAAATACAACAAATCACTCGACTTCTACCTACAATACGCTAAATCTGTAAACGACCATAACTTTGATGTAATGGGCGGGTACGCGTGGCAGCACTTCTACAAAGAGGGATATGCGGAAAGCGATGGCGTAACAGAAAGCTACCTACCGGTATCATCGGTATATAAAACAGAGAGTTATCTGGTTTCCTTCTTCGGTCGTCTTAATTACAACTACGCAAGCAGATATCTGGCTACTGTAACTCTTCGCCGCGACGGCACATCAAGATTTCCTGTAGATAACCGCTGGAGCTTATTCCCGTCTGTCGCATTGGCATGGAAGATTAATGAGGAGGCTTTTCTTAAAGATACAAGATGGCTATCTGAACTTAAGCTTCGCGCCGGATATGGTATAACCGGTCAGCAGAATCTTAATCAGGGTGATTATCCTTACATACCGACTTATGTTGACAGTCAGCCGGGCGCATCATATCCAATCGACGGAATATACTTCCCTACAGACCGTCCAAGCGCTTATAACACAAATCTGAAATGGGAAGAAACGGCTACCTATAACGTAGGTATTGATTTCGGATTTCTTGACAACAGAATATCTGGTTCGGTCGAAGCTTACTACCGTCAGACAAACGACCTGCTTAACGAAGTAGCGATTGCCGCGGGTACTAACTTCACCAACAGAATGATAAGCAATGTGGGCTCGCTTGAGAATAAAGGTTTTGAAGTATCAATCAATACAAAACCAATTATGACAAGAGACTTTACATGGGACCTTTCATACAACCTGAGCTACAATGACAATAAGATAACGAAACTTACTACAGGCAGCGCCGAAAATTATATAGTTGCTACCGGAGGAATTTCTAAAGGAACAGGAACTACAATACAGGCACATGCTGTCGGACAAGCGGCAAGTTCGTTTTATGTATATGAACAGGTTTATGACAATAACGGAAAACCGATTGAGGGTTTGTTTGTAGATCGTAACGGCGACGGTATTATAAACGGAGACGACCGCTACTTCTATAAAAACCCTACCGCAGATGTTACTATGGGTATCAGCTCTAAAATGACATGGAAGAACTGGGATCTGGGATTCTCTATCCGCGCAAGCCTTGGCAACTATGTTTACAATGACGTAGCAGCAGATCGGGCGAGCATAAGCTCTTCTGATGTATATTCAGCTAAAGGATACTGTCTTAACAACAAACCGCTGTCTGCGTTTGAAACAAACTTTTCAGGAGTTAAAGACTACTACATGTCTGACTACTTTGTGCAAGATGCTTCATTCATCAGACTAGACAACGTAACTCTTGGATATAGTTTTAGAAATCTATTCAAGGCTGGTCTTTCAGGTCGCGTATACGGTACAGTATCAAATCCTCTTGTTCTTACCAAATACAAAGGACTTGACCCTGAGGTGAGCAATGGTATTGACAACAATATCTATCCGCGACCTCTTGTATCTCAAATCGGATTGTCTCTAACCTTCTAACACTTACAATCATGAATATCAGATATTTAAAAAATTTCATTTCTATCGCTTCACTCGCGCTCATCGTGGCTGTATCAACCACATCTTGCGTGAATGACCTTGACGTAACACCTATAGATCCGAACCTTTCACTTGAGTTTAATCAGGATGAGGTATTCTATAAAATATACGCTACAATGGCACTTACAGGTCAGAAAGGACCTGACGGTAACGGAGACGTGGCAGGTATAGACGAGGGTACTTCTGGATTTTACCGTTTGATATGGAATCTTAATCAATTGCCTTCAGATGAAGCTCTATGCGCATGGACAGACCCGGGCATTCCGGATTTGAACTTCGCTAAATGGTCGTCTATGCATGATCAGATTACCGGTATGTATAACCGCCTATATTTTGACGTAACTCTTTGCAATCATTTCCTTGAAAAAACAGAAGGCATGAGTGATGACAAGACCGTTCGTCAACGCGCAGAGGCTCGTTTTATGAGAGCTCTTAACTATTACTATTTGATAGATTTCTTTGGCAACGTACCTTTTGCTCTTAAAGTTACAACTGAAGCACCAAAACAGATAGACCGAGCGTCACTTTTCAGCTTCATCGATTCAGAGCTTGCCGAGATTGAAAACGATATGTATGAACCGAAACAGGCTCCTTACGGAAGAGCTGATAAAGCAGCCAACTGGCTTCTTCGCTCACGCCTGCTACTTAATGCAAATGTTTACTCTGGTACACCTCGCTGGAGCGAAGCAGCTCAATACGCAAAAAAGGTGATAGATAGTCCTTACTCACTTGTAGACAATTACAGATATCTGTTTATGGCAGACAATGACGCGGGCTCTCCAAATAACGCGAAAGATGAAATCATCCTTCCTATAGCAGCACACCGCATTGAAACACGTGCCTGGACTACGAGCTTCTTCCTTATCGCGTCAACTCACATGAGCGATATGCCGGCTTACGGCATGTCTGACGGATGGGCGGGCAACAGAGCAAGAAAAGCACTGGTTGATAAGTTCTTTCCAAACGGCATACCAGGCAATGCTGATCTTACAGATTTGTCAACACTGAGAGATGAGCGCGCAATGTTTTTCGCGGCAGACCGCACCATCGAGATAGAAGCGTCGGAGGAGTTTACGCAAGGTTTATCCGTAAGTAAATTTTCTAATCTGACAGTAGATCCTACATATCTTACTGATATGAAATCGCCTGACACGGATATACCGTTTTTACGTCTTGGAGAAGCTTATCTGACTTATGCTGAAGCAACACTTCGTGCCGGCGGAAGCAATGGTGAAGCTCTTGACGCTGTCAATACTCTTCGTGAAAGAGCGGGGGCAGAGCCGCTTAGAGCTGTAGATATAGATGTCGTTCTTGATGAAAAAGCAAGAGAATTCTTTTTCGAAGGTCACCGACGTACAGACCTGATACGTTATGGTTATTTCGGAGGATCAGGATCATACAACTACGACTGGAAAGGGGGCGTAGCCGGCGGAATTGGATTTAGCGACAACTACAATCTATACCCTATTCCGGCTACAGATCTTAACGCAAACCCTAATCTGACTCAGAATCCGGGGTATTAATTAATTGGTTTATTAACATAAAACCTATTCAGATGAAAAATATTATAATGGGCGCAGGCATAACAGCACTGCTGGGAATGAGTGCCTGTACCGAAAAAGAAATAACTACAATCCGGCCTGAGGCTGAAGCCGGCACAATAACTTTTAATCTCTATAGTCCTGACAACTCAGACGCCATATATACACTACTGGAAGAGGAGTCAATAAAAGTTATGGAGACACTGACATTTGAGAAACCTGATTACGGATTTACATCTGTCAACACCTATTCTCTTGAAGTAAGTTTGCAAAAGGAGTTTGATGAAGAAAGCATCATAGCTCTAAAAAGCGTAAGCACAAAAGAAGAACTTGATATAGTTACTCAGGAGATTAACTCAGCTATTCTGAAACTGCACCCACTTGAGAATGACTATCCGTCTATAGACCAGACTCAGGAAGTATATATAAGAGTAAAATCTATAGTATCAAGCGCAGTAAGCAGCCCGCTTAATCCGGTACCGGTAGTAAAACCGGCATATTCAAACGCGATATCTCTAAGCATCAATGCCTACGAACCACAAAGCGTAGCTTTACCTGCTACATTCTTCCTGATAGGTGTAAACGGATGGGATAATAAAGTAGAACAAATCGGATCTGAACTTATTCCGCTTAGTCTTGTTCCAAGTTTTGAATATGACCCGGTAGACGGACGCGGAGAATTCTCCTACACAGGCTATTTCAAAGCGGAAAACGGATTTAAGCTAATTGCTACTCCAGGATCATGGGATGATCAATGGGGGGTTGTCGATGGAGAATATGTATTCGGAGTTGGTTCGTCAGACAATATTACAGTGCCTGCCAACGGATACTACAATGTTGTACTTAACACTATAGATGAGACTCTAAGCATCAGTCCGGTTTCTGAAATCACGGTATCTACATACAAATGGATTGAACTGATAGGTGACTTCAACGGATGGGATGATGAAGGAACTGTAAAACTTACACCACTTGCAAATGTACCGACAGTTCATTATGGCGACATAACGATAGAGTCTGAAACCTCCGGGTTGAAGCTTCGCGCCGATGGTGTATGGGGTGTTAAGGACTGGGGAGGAAAAGATTTCCCTTATTCTCTCAACGGCACGACAGGTGATAATATTCCAGCCGAAGCCGGCGATTACCGTGTAGTATTTAATCAAATAGACAACTGCTATTTATTCTTTAAAAAATAAAAACACTTCAATATAACTATGAAAAAATTCAATTCAGTATTAAGTCTCCTGCTTCTATCGTCAGCATGCGCGTTTGCCACTGACATAAAATCACCAGATGGCAACATCGTACTAAGCTTCAATGTCTCTGACAAAGGAGAACCGGTATATGAAATGACATATAAAGGTAAACCTGTTATTCTAACCTCTAAACTTGGTATAGAAGCTCAAAACGGCGAGCCTATACCATTTGATAAAGACCGTACTGCAATCCCAAAGATTGATCTTACCAAAGGTTTTAATATTGCTTCTGAAAAAGTATCATCATTTGATGAGACATGGGAACCTGTATGGGGAGAAGTAAAAACAATACGCAATAACTATAACGAGCTTGAAGTAACGCTTGCTCAGTCAAATACCGGCAGAAAGATAATAATGAGATTCCGCGCGTTCAACGACGGAATAGGATTCCGTTACGAATTCCCTTCTCAGCCTGAACTTACCTATTTTGTAATTAACGAGGAACATTCGCAGTTTGCCATGGCAGGCGATCATAAAGCGTTCTGGCTTCCCGGCGATTATGATACACAGGAGTATCATACCACAACATCAGACCTGTCTCAGATAAGAGGGCTAATGAAAGAGGCAGTTACGCCAAATTCTTCCCAAACTCCATTCTCGGAGACAGGAGTGCAGACTCCACTTATGCTTAAGAGCAAAGACGGATTATATATAAATATACACGAAGCGGCACTTGTGGATTATTCGGCAATGCACCTTGATCTTGACGATAAAAGCATGGTGTTTAATTCGCATCTTACTCCTGATGCACAGGGGGTGAAGGGATATCTTCAGACTCCATGTATATCCCCTTGGCGTACAGTACTGGTAAGCGACGATGCCCGCGACATACTTGCATCTAAGACAATTTACAATCTTAACGAGCCATGCGCTTACGAAGATACCGAGTGGATTAAACCGGTTAAGTATATTGGTGTTTGGTGGGAAATGATTACAGGAAAAAGCAGTTGGGCATACACTGACCTTCCAGCTGTAAAACTTGGTGAAACTGATTTCTCTAAAACCACTCCAAACGGCAAACACGCGGCAAACACCGCTCATGTAAAAGAGTATATCGACTTTGCGGCTGAACATGGCTTTGATCAGGTCCTTGTTGAGGGTTGGAATGAAGGATGGGAAGACTGGTTCGGCAAATCAAAAGACTATGTTTTTGATTTCGTCACTCCATATCCTGATTTTGATGTAGTTGAGCTACGTGAGTACGCAAAAAGCAGAGGTGTTAAGCTTATGATGCACCACGAGACATCAGGCTCCATACGTAATTATGAGCGTCATATGGATACAGCTTATCAATTTATGGTTGATAACAACTACAACTCAGTAAAAAGCGGTTATGTAGGAGATATCATCCCTCGCGGTGAACATCACTACGGACAGTGGGCTAACAATCATTACCTATATGCATTGAAAAAAGCGGCTGACTACAAGATTATGGTAAACGCACACGAAGCAGTAAGACCGACAGGACTTGCGCGTACTTACCCTAACCTGATTGGTAACGAGTCGGCAAGAGGAACTGAATATGAGTCATTTGGCGGAAACAATCCGGATCATACAACAATCCTTCCATTCACTCGTCAGATGGGTGGACCAATGGACTATACACCAGGTATCTTCGAGATGGATCTTTCAAAACTAAATCCGGAGAACGGATCGAAAGTAAACTCTACTCTGGCTCGCCAGTTAGCACTTTACGTAACAATGTACAGCCCGCTTCAGATGGCTGCAGACATCATAGAAAACTATCAGCGTTTCCCTGAACCGTTCCAGTTTATCAAAGATGTAGCTATCGATTGGGATGAATCTGTGTATCTTGAGGCTGAACCGGGTGATTATATATCTGTAGCGCGTAAAGCTAAAGGTAAAAACGAATGGTTCGTAGGTTGTACTGTAGATGAAAACGGATATACATCCAACATTTCTCTTGACTTCCTTGAGCCTGGCAAGAAATATGAAGCTGTAATTTATAGCGATGCACCTAACGCACACTATAAAACGAACCCACAGGCTTACAGAGTTCGTAAAATGAATGTAACTAATAAAACTAAAATAACTCAGAAATGCGCTCCGGGTGGTGGATACGCTATTTCTATTAAAGAGAGAAAATAACAAAAAAAAACGGGAGCAAAACATTTAAGTTTTCTCCCGTTTTGTCTTTTAATTCAGTAATAAATGCTGCCAAAAAGCTATTTAGAAACGCAAAACGAATAATTATAATTTTATAGTGAATGGAAGTGGCTTGTTATTTCCAATCCACAAATTTGTAACATCAAAATTCATGTCACCGCCTGTAATTCCATTCTTTAGTCTTATTCTTATATCATGTCGGCTATTAGGTTTTATATGATAATCTCTGAAATACTCTAAAGAGACATCATGATCTGTTTTATTAAATTTAAATTCAATATCTGTTTTATTTTCTATCCTTATAAGTATTGATTTCTCATCACGACTGACTTCACTTATCTCTATTGACTTCTCAAAGAAAGGCCTAAGATACTGCTCCTCCCCTATCAGCATATCTTGATAATAAACCAAAGTGCGCCTTGCCTCAAATGCCTCTCGTATACCCTGTTCAGAGCGCTCCTTAGCCAGAACGAAAGTCATACTCCTATGTTCTCCTTTTGCAAAATCAACATCAGTATTGATAGGTTGATGAATATCAGAAGAACCAAGCATTGTAAGCTTATTTTCTAAACACCAGTCTATAGCTTCAGGTGTAAGCAGAACACCATTAGCCACCTCTATCCCGTGCATCATTCCTTTCTCTAAAAGCTCACTGTGTTCAGGCCACCAAAGAGTCGTATCAGGCTGCTGAGAATACCATCCCGGATGATTCCAAAATATAAATGCATTCTGTTTCTTCGCTTCTTTATATGCATCCATATATTTTTTCTTATCCAGTGAATTTGAGTCTTTAATAAAAATTGCATTGGAATGTCCCGGTGCCATCGGACGTGTTATTTCACTACCTTTTATTAATATAACCCCATATTCATCGGCTGTCTTTTGAGCTATATCAAAGGAGCGGTTATGATCGGAGACCACATCTTTCTTATGAGGTCGGTATTCAATATGCTCTGTTATAGAAATAGCGTCAAGTCCTTCGCTATATGCCTCTTGCACTCTTACGGTTGGCCACACTAGACCATCTGAAAAAACTGTATGAATATGAAAATCACATTTAAGAGTAATAAGGCTATCCAGATCTGGAACATTTATATTATTTCTTTCCTGTGAGTAGCTTAACGCACTAAGAGTTAATAGTGATGTAGTGATGAAAAATTTAATGTTTGTCATTTCCTAAAGTGATATTATTTAATGGTATCTGATATTACTATTATAGACATAAATATTACGATGACAAATCTATACATTCATTATTTATTTGCTGTTTAGAAAAGGTTAAATTTAAAATACATAGTTATTAAAAAACAGTAGTTTCAGCTTCAACCTTCCATAGCTAATATTCCGGCAAACTGCCACAGAGGTACCGACATTACATTAAATACTCATAAAACTCAACAATCATTTCAGAGCAACTCTTATAAATCACTGATTAATAGATCAAAACAACAAATTACTTTTTATAACAAGATATTATTTTTCTTATTTCAAACCATTCCGATGTATTAACGTTTTAACTGAATAATATTAATAATTTGTAGTATATTTGCGTTCCCTTTAAAAATTAGATTATGGTAAAGTTGACAAATGAACAGAGATCTAAGAATATGCGCTCTGTAAAATGCAAGGATACCTCTATTGAACGACTTTTAGGCAGATCGCTATTTAAAAAAGGAGTTCGATATCGAAAAAATGATAAAAAGATTTTTGGAAAACCTGATTTTGTATTAAGAAAATATAAAATAGCAATTTTTTGCGATGGTGATTTTTGGCATGGTAATAATTGGAATATCAGAAAAAATGATCACAAAACCAATGTTCAGTTTTGGATTGAAAAAATTGAGCGAAATATGGAACGAGATAAACTTGTTAATGAACATTTAACAAGTAGCGGTTGGTCTGTGCTTAGGTTCTGGGGAAGCGAGATAAAAAAGAATTTAGAACATTGTTTAGAAGTTATTTTAAAAAAGATGGAAGAAAAGGAAGATCGGAAGAGCACACGTCTGAACTCCAGTCACCGCTCATTATCT
>CAMTOT010000060.1 GCA_947074165.1 uncultured Bacteroidales bacterium | reverse complement strand
AGATAATGAGCGGTGACTGGAGTTCAGACGTGTGCTCTTCCGATCTCTGTGATTTTTCAGATTATTATTTGGTAATCAATATATATTTAAAAGATGATCCTTTTCTTTGAAACTCCCGCACAAACAGTGATTGCTGTCCAGGCAGGTCACTCGTTGTCTTCCGAAGAGATTAAGAAACTTAGCTGGCTTTTCAGCGATGCCAAAGCGCTTAGCGAACAAGAACTGCCGGGTTGGTATGTTGGTCCGCGTAAAGAAATGATTACTCCATGGAGTACCAATGCTGTTGAAATTACCCAAAACATGGGTCTTAACGGCATTATACGCATAGAGGAATATTTCCCTGTATCAAGCAGCGACGCAGACCACGACCCAATGCTTCAAAGATTGTACGACGGACTTTCACAGTCTGTGTTTGAAATCAACAAAAAACCTGAACCAATTATCCACATCGAGGATATTGCCGCTTACAACAAGCAAGAAGGTCTTGCTCTTAGCGACGACGAGATTCAGTATCTTAATGATGTAAGCCACCGCATTGGCCGCAAGCTTACAGACAGTGAGGTTTTCGGATTCTCTCAGGTAAATTCAGAACACTGCCGCCACAAAATTTTCAATGGAATTTTTGTTATCGATGGCGAAGAGAAAGAATCGTCTCTTTTCAAACTGATTAAAAAAACATCAGAGATTAACCCCAACAATCTTGTATCTGCATACAAAGACAACGTTGCTTTCAATGCAGGTCCTGTTGTAGAGCAGTTTGCTCCGGCTAATCCCGAAAAACCCGATTTCTTTGAAATAAAGGATATTAAAACCGTTATTTCCCTTAAAGCAGAAACTCACAACTTCCCTACTACTGTTGAACCATTCAACGGTGCCGCTACAGGTACGGGTGGCGAAATTCGCGACCGTCTTGGCGGAGGTAAAGCATCTCTTCCTATCGCAGGTACTGCCGTTTACATGACTTCTTACCCAAGAAGCAAACAGGGCCGTAAATGGGAATCGTCCCTTAAAGAGAGATCTTGGCTTTATCAGACTCCGGAACAAATTCTTATTAAAGCGTCAAACGGAGCTTCCGATTTCGGAAACAAATTCGGACAGCCTCTTATCTGCGGTTCTCTACTTACTTTCGAACATCAGGAGAATCAGAAGAAATTCGCTTTCGACAAAGTTATCATGCTTGCCGGAGGTGTAGGCTATGGCACTATGCGCGACGCGCTTAAAGGCGAGCCGGTTCCAGGAGACAAGGTTGTTGTAATGGGTGGTGACAACTACCGCATCGGTATGGGTGGCGGAGCCGTTTCATCTGTTGAAACAGGTGTTTATGACAATGCTATCGAACTAAACGCAGTACAACGTGCCAACCCTGAAATGCAGAAACGAGCTGCAAACGTAGTACGCGCTCTTTCTGAATCAGACGTTAACCCAATTGTTTCTATACATGACCACGGCGCAGGTGGTCACCTTAATGCTCTTTCAGAACTAATCGAGGCTACAGGTGGAACTATCCACATGGATAAACTTCCTGTAGGCGACCCTACTCTTTCAGCAAAAGAAATTGCGGGCAACGAGTCGCAAGAGCGTATGGGGATGCTTATAAAAGAAAAAGATATCGACCGCGTTAAGCAAATTGCAGACCGTGAAAGAGCTCCTTTCTATGTAGTTGGTGAAACGACAAACGACATGAAGTTTGTATTCGAACAGGCTGATGGCGAACGTCCTATCGATATGAAACTGGAAGACATGTTTGGTAAAGCGCCACGCACTGTGATGACAGATAGCACTATCGATGAGAACTACGCTGAAGTAGAATACACACAAAATCAACTTAACGGCTATATTGAGAATGTACTTCAACTTGAAGCTGTAGCTTGTAAAGACTGGTTAACAAACAAAGTAGACCGATCTGTAACAGGTAAAGTAGCACGCCAGCAGTGTCAGGGAGAAATCCAGCTTCCTCTAAGCGACTGCGGTGTAGTTGCTCTTGACTACCGTGGCAAAGCGGGTATAGCTACATCTATTGGTCACGCTCCTCAGGCAGCACTTATATCTCCTGAAAACGGATCAGTACTCGCTATTGCAGAAGCACTTACAAATATCGTATTTGCGCCTCTTAAAGATGGTCTTGAGGCTGTTTCTTTAAGCGCAAACTGGATGTGGCCTTGTAAAAACGAAGGTGAAGACGCAAGACTTTACAAAGCGGTAGAAGCTTGTTCTGACTTCGCATGCACTCTTGGTATTAACATACCTACAGGTAAGGACTCTCTTTCTATGACTCAGAAATATGGCGACGAGAAAGTCTTCTCTCCGGGATGTGTTATCATATCTGCAGGGGCTGAAGTAACTGACATCAAAAAGGTTGTTTCTCCGGTTATCGTAAACGATAAGAACGCGCCTCTTTTCTATATAGACTTCTCTTTCGACTCATTCAAGCTTGGAGGTTCCGCACTTGCTCAATCTCTTAACAAGCTTGGCACTGAGACTCCGGAAGTAAGACATTACGAATATTTCGCTGACGCGTTCAACGCGGTTCAGGATCTGATTAACCAGGATCTTGTTCTTGCAGGACACGACATTTCTGCCGGAGGTATGGTAACTACCCTGCTTGAGATGACGTTCGCTAATATTGACGGAGGTTTGAATATTGACCTTAGCACAATCGTAGAGGAAGATATTATCAAAATACTATTTAGCGAAAACCCGGGCGTTATTGTTCAGGTTAAAGATGCTAAAGCAGCAGAGAAAGTACTTTCTGACGCAGGTATCGGATTCCTTAAGATTGGTAAAGTATCAAACGAAAGAGTTCTTAGCGTTAAGAAAAATGATACTATCTACGACTTCGACATCGATCACCTTCGTGACGTATGGTACGAATCATCTTACCTTCTTGACCGTCGTCAAAGCGGCGAGAATAAGGCTAAAGAAAGATTCATGAATTACAAGAACCAGCCTCTTCAGGTTAAGTTCAACCCTGAATTCAAAGGTACTCTTGAAGCCTATGGTATCTCGGCAGACAGAAGAGAAAAATCAGGCATCAAGGCTGCCATCATCCGTGAAAAAGGTGTAAACGGCGACCGTGAGATGGCTTACTCTCTATACCTTGCCGGTTTCGACGTTAAGGATGTGCACATGACCGACCTTATATCAGGTCGTGAGACTCTTGAGGATGTAAACATGATTGTATTCTGTGGCGGTTTCTCTAACTCTGACGTTTGCGGTTCAGCAAAAGGATGGGCAGGAGGTTTCCTTTGGAACGAAAAAGCGAAAAAAGCTCTTGACGCGTTCTATGCACGCCCTGACACACTTTCTCTTGGTATCTGCAACGGATGTCAGTTGATGGTTGAGCTTGGGCTTCTTACTCCTAACGACGAAGTTAAACCGAAAATGCTTCATAACGATTCTCATAAGTTTGAATCCAACTTTATTGGTCTTACTATACCTGAGAATAACTCAGTTATGTTCAAAACACTTTCGGGAACAAAACTTGGAGTATGGATTGCTCACGGTGAAGGTAAATTTGAATTCCCTAAAGCGGCAAATCTATATAATGTGATTGCTAAATATACTTACGATGCATATCCTGCAAATCCTAACGGTTCGCCACAAGCGGTAGCTGGTATTGCTTCAGAAGATGGTCGTCACCTTGCTATGATGCCTCACCTTGAAAGAGCTATTTTCCCTTGGCAGTGGGCTCACTATCCTGCTTCGAGAAAAGCGGCAGATGAGGTTACTCCTTGGATTGAAGCTTTTGTAAATGCTCGTAAATGGGTTGAACAACACGCAGGTAAATAATTTTTATAATTCCATATAAATAAAGCGGGAAGAAAACGACTATGTTTTTCTCCCCGCTTTTTTATGTAATACACTCATAACCAAATCCTTTGAACCATGAAGACAAATACAATTTTGTTATTGTTATTTCTTTTGAAATATAATCATTTAAATATGGATAGAGTATATCCAATACCTTATTAAAGAATCTCCCAACTAATAGTATATAGGTATCAGTTGTTGCCGATATCGGCAACGCCCGTTTCCCTCTTTGGAATCAATTGATTCCAAAGTCGGAATCAGCTGTTGCACATATCGGTAACGTCTAATTCCTATATACCTATAGTTGGGAGATTTTCAATAATGACTTTCCATGAGAATAGGAATACCTCATAACCTTATGCTGTTTTTGGAGATCATGGAATATATCTTGTGTCTTATTTATGTAAGGTTTATTCAAATAATACGATAAGTAGAAACTAACGTAAAATCAGCTTATCCCGGGCTCACAGCAACCAAATCAAACAAAAAAAAGCTAATCATCTGGATGCCAGATAATTAGCTTTAAATAGTTGCGGAAGCTGGACTCGAACCAACGACCTTCGGGTTATGAGCCCGACGAGCTACCACTGCTCCATTCCGCGATATTGTGATACAAATGTAATAGCGAAAATTTTAGAACGCAACTAATGTAACATTTATTCCCTTGTTTTAACTTTTAATAATCAGATTACACCTAAATTTAATATCATAACCCCTTATTTAGTTAGTATAATGTTGTTAATAAAAGGAAATTCACTAAATTTGCTCACATTATATTTAAATGTGCAGTTGAGTAATTATACAGCACAATATTGTATATAACAAGGATTAAATTAGTGCTCAAACGAAAATAGGAGAAATAAAAATATGTCAAAGACCCGTGATATGCTCGTTGATGTTGCGCGACAGCTATTTGCTCGCGAAGGTGTAGAAAACACTACAATGAATGATATCGCCAAAGCATCTAAAAAAGGTCGCCGCACATTATATACCTATTTTAAAAGCAAAAATGAGATTTACGATGCCGTTGTAGAAAGTGAGCTCGCCCATCTTGTGGTGGGTCTTCACACTGTAGTGCCTCAAAATATAGCTGCGGATGAGAAACTGGTAAAATATGTATTCAGAAGGATGGACGCTATTAAAGATGTAGTGTTCAGAAACGGGACATTAAGAGCCGAGTTTTTCAGAGACATATGGAGAGTCGAGCAGGTACGTAAGCAGTTTGACGCACAGGAGATAGAAATATTAAAGAAGATATTAACTCAGGGCGTAAACGAAGGTATCTTCAACGTACCAAATGTAGAGGTTGGCGCGCTTGTGATACATTATTCTTTACGCGGATTGGATGTACCCTATATAAGGGGGGTCTTTTCGGAGTTGGGCATCACTCGCCTCACTTTGAGAGACTATATATTAAGTATAGTATTTAACGGAATAAAAAAGTAAAACGAACTTTATGTTTATTAACGCTATGGGATATTATATCCCGGCAGAAAGAGTTCCCAACGAACACTTTCTTGAGTTGAACGGATTAACAAGTGAATGGATTGAGCAGCGTACAGGTATCAAAACGCGATCTAAGGCAGCGGCTGAAGAGGATGCTCATACAATGGGATTGAAAGCTATTGAAGATGCAATATCAAAACTACCTTATAGCGTAGAGGATGTTGATCTTATTGTAGCGGCATCATACTCTCCTCTTGACACGGTTGCTACACTGGCACATGTCGCTCAGCGTGAGTTTAATATGCCAAACGCTAAAGCAGTGTATATCTCATCAGCTTGTTCGTCTTTAGTAAACGGACTTGAGATTATTGAAGGCTATTTTGCAATGGGCAAAGCTAAAAAAGCATTGCTTATCAGCTCAGAACACAACACTTATTACAGCAATCCTTCAGACCCTAAAGCGGGTCATCTATGGGGAGATGCGGCTGTAGCGTTCTTTATTTCTAAAGAACAGTGTAAAGAGGGCGAAGCTGAAATTCTTGATATCTATACGCGTGGACTTGGTCATATCGGCAAAGGGCCTATGGGTGTATGTCTGAAACCTAAAGAAGATGGTATCACTATGCCTGACGGTCGCGACGTTTTTATGCACGCATGTAAATATATGATTGATGCGCTTGAGCACATCACATCAACTAACAATATGACTGTTGAAGACCTTACATATATTATATGCCACCAGGCTAATAAACGTATTGTCGCTAACGTTGCTCATCAGCTTAAACGTGATGAATCGGCGTTCTTAAACAATATCGAAGAGCTTGGTAATACAGGAGCTGCGTCGACCGGTCTTGTTATGGCTCAGTTTGAAGATACATTCAAACCGGGAGATATAGTTGGTCTTTGTGTATTCGGCGGAGGATATTCAAGCGGCGGAGTGCTTGTTAAGTTCTGATAATATTTTTATTGGAAATTATTATAACATTATAGATACAATAAAACGACCCGAAAAATGTCGGATTATTGTAATTTAAAAATTTTAGAAATATGAAATTACTACAAGGTAAAGTAGCTGTTATCACAGGCGCGGCTCGCGGTATTGGTAAAGCTATCGCTATCAAATTTGCACAGGAAGGTGCGGATATCGCTTTTACGGATTTGGCAATCGATGAAAACGCTAAGAAAACAGAAGAAGAGATTGCTGCCCTTGGCGTAAAAGTTAAAGGTTTTGCTTCTAACGCTGCAAGCTTTGATGATACTAAAAACGTAGTGGCTGAAATCCATAAAGAATTTGGTCGTATCGATATTCTTGTAAACAATGCAGGTATCACTCGTGACGGTCTTTTGATGCGTATGACTGAGCAGCAGTTTGATATGGTTATTAATGTAAACCTTAAATCTGCATTCAACTTCATCCACGCTTGCTGTCCTATTATGATGAAACAAAAAGGTGGCAGCATCATCAACATGAGCTCTGTAGTTGGTGTATCTGGTAACGCAGGTCAGGTAAACTACGCTTCTTCAAAAGCTGGTATGATCGGTATGGCGAAATCTGTGGCAAAAGAACTTGGTTCTCGCGGAGTGCGCGCTAACTGTGTAGCTCCGGGATTCATTATAACAGAAATGACTGATCAGCTTACTGACGATGTTAAAAAACAGTGGGCTAACCAGATCCCTCTTCGTCGCGGAGGTACTCCGGAAGATGTAGCTAACGTTTGTACGTTCCTTGCTTCTGATATGTCTTCTTACATGACTGGTCAGGTACTTCACTGCTGTGGCGGAATGAATATGTAATCTATTTGAACAGATTAATATACAGAGTGTCCCAAAAATGATTATTTTTGGGACACTTTTTTTATACATTTTTTTTTATGGAAGTAATTTACGAGGATAATCATATAATAGCAGTATCTAAAACCTGTAATGAAATTGTACAGGGAGATAAGACAGGAGACAAACCACTATCGGAAATCCTGAAAGATTATCTTAAAGAGAAATATAATAAACCAGGTAATGTTTTTGTCGGTGTGACGCACAGGCTTGACAGACCAACATCTGGTATAGTGCTTTTCGCTAAAACAAGTAAGGCTCTGACAAGACTTAATGAGATGTTCAGAAAAGGGGAAGTGAAGAAGACCTATTGGGCTCTTGTCAAGAATAACGATCGCATTGCTCCTGAGGCTGAACTCGAACATTTTCTTGTGCGCAATGAGAAACAAAATAAATCGTTTGCTCACGACAAAGAGGTTCCAAACTCTAAAAAAGCTATATTACACTATAAGATAATTGGACGAAGTGATAATTATTCTCTTCTGGAGATTGATCTTAAAACAGGAAGACATCATCAGATAAGATGCCAGCTTTCTAAAATAGGTGCTCCTATAAAGGGAGATTTAAAATATGGCTTTGACAGATCCAATCCAGACGGAGGTATATCTTTGCACGCTCGTTGTGTGAGATTCACTCACCCTGTGTCAAAAGAGGAGATTTATATCGAAGCTCCGGTTCCTAATGATAATTTATGGCGAAGCTTTGAAAAATAATAAAATAAATACGGCGAATGACAGTAGTGTCCATTCGCCGTATTTATTTTATTTTGATCTGCTTTTATCACTTAGCTTCAGAAGGAACGTCTTCAGCGGAAAGAACTTTCCACACCCCTGCTGCTACAGCTCCGCCAAGATAAGGAGCTACAAAGAACAACCATAGCTGCGATAATGCCTGACCGCCTTCAAATATAGCCGGACCGAAACTGCGCGCAGGATTAACAGATGTGCCTGTGATAGGAATACCAACTATATTGGCAAGACCTACCATCCATCCTATAGCTACACCTGCCATTATACCCCAACCATATTTTTTATCTGTCACGCCCAAAACCACAAGTACAAGAACAAATGTAAACACAGCCTCCATGACAAACGCCTGCACCATCATGCCGTCTTTATAACTATTTGCCCCGGTGGCGGTCGGCCCTTCGTGACTACCGGTAGATACAAGTATAAACAAAATCAAAGATCCTATTAAAGCGCCTATATACTGAAATATCATATACCACAACGCGTCTTTGCCACTCATTTTGCCCGACAGTAAAACACCAAGTGTGATAGCCGGATTGATGTGACAGCCTGATATATGCCCAATACAGTACACCATAACCAACACAGCCAAACCAAAGCACATACCAACACCAAGAGTCGTAATCCCCTGTCCGACTTCACCTACCATACCGCCGCCAAGAATTGCACTACCACAACCAAATAATACGAGAACCATAGTCCCGATTAATTCTGCTAAATACTTTCTCATTTTCGTATAATTTTATTTATTACTGATATAAATTGCTTTATTTAATCAATGATATAATAAAATTATCTTTTATTATTGTAAAAACAGTGTTTAAAAACAAGTTTAACCACATGAAAAACAAACAGTTAAAACCTACATATTAATTATATAAATTTAAACTGAGATGTCAATAAGAATATACACTGTCAATAAAAAAAAGCAGTCTCTTCATATGAAGAGACTGCTTTGTGTGTATCATAAGGTTAAGGAAAGTATTCGTCTGAAAAGCTATCAGGCTTTAAGGAAGTCGTTTACAGCTTTTGCCGTTTTACGTCCCGCGTCAATAGCTCTCACTACAAGAGAAGCTCCAGTATTTACATCACCTGCCGCGAAAACCTTAGCTGAAGAAGTAGCGTGAAGAGCATCTGTTTTCACATTTCCTCTCTGATCTTTTTCAAGCTTAAGATCTGCAACTATACCTTCATGAATAGGATGTACAAATCCCATAGCAAGAAGCACAAGATCAGCCTTGATTATCTCTTTATTACCAGAGTGAGCAAGAAGCATGCGTCCGTTCTCATCTTTAGTCCATGCCACCTCTTCAATCTCAACCTCTTTCACTTTACCATTTTCGCCGATAAACTGTTTAGTATCAAGATTCCATCTACGCTCACATCCTTCTTTATGCGAAGAAGATGTTTTAAGAGTCATAGGAAACATAGGCCATGGAGTATCTGGATTTGCACCCACAGGAGGTTTTGGCATAATCTCAATCTGAGTAACAGAAAGAGCCCCCTGACGAATCGAAGTACCGACACAGTCAGAACCGGTGTCACCGCCACCAATAACAAGGACATTCTTCCCTTTTGCATTTATGCGTTCAGCATCTGCGATATGATCGCCCATTATAATCTGGTTCTGCTGTTTAAGAAACTCCATTGCAAAATAAACACCCTCAAGATCACGTCCGTCTACCTTCAAATCTCTCGGAGTCTCGCTTCCTATAGTAAGACATACTGCGTCATATTTCTTAAGAATATCTTTAGCAGGTACATCAACACCCACCGCGCAGTTTGTTCTGAATTCGACTCCTTCGGCAGCCATAACTGCAAGACGACGATCAATAACCGTTTTATTTAATTTAAAATTTGGAATACCATATCTTAAAAGTCCACCGCAATAAGAATCTTTTTCAAACACAGTGACAGTATGCCCCATTCTGTTCAGCTGATTTGCTGCAGCAAGACCTGCCGGACCCGAACCAATAACCGCGACTGTCTTACCAGAGCGTTTCTTTGGTGATTTAGGCACTACGAAACCTTCGTTAAATGCACGTTCCGCTATCGCAGCTTCATTCTCACGAATAGTCACAGGTTGGTCTGACAAATTAAGCACGCAGCTTTTTTCACAAAGAGCCGGACAAATACGACCTGTAAACTCAGGAAAGTCATTTGTAGACTCAAGCGAGTCATAAGCCTCTTTCCATTTTCCTTTATATACAAGATCCTGCCATTCAGGCTGTTTATTACCAAGAGGACAAGCCCAGTGGCAGAAGGGCACGCCACAGTCCATGCAACGAGATGCCTGGATACGACGGTCTTCGGGATTGAGAGTCTGTTCAACCTCTCCAAAATCATATTTACGCTCTTCAACAGGACGGTACCCCGCCTCTTTACGAGGTATAGTCAAAAATGCTTTAGGATTTCCCATAAGTTTTATCATTGTAGAGGGGAAGCTGTTACACTCCCCTCTTTAAATTCTTAATTAATAATTATCAATAGTCACGCTGTACTTCGGCGATTTTTTTCTGAAGCTCTTTCATTTTCTCTTCATGAAGAACTTTTTTATACTCAATAGGAGTCACTTTAATAAACTTGTCTACATATTCAGACCAGTTATCAAGTATCTTACGCGCAAGAGGTGAAGCTGTATGATCAAAATGTTTCTGAATGTAGTGTTTAAGTTCACGTACATCCGATTTATCCTCAACAAGAGTAAGCTCTACCATCTCCATATTACAGAAATAATCAAAATTGTTGGCCTCATCAAGTACATAAGCCACACCGCCTGACATACCGGCAGCAAAGTTACGACCAACCTGACCAAGCACTACAGTACGACCTCCGGTCATATATTCGCAACAGTGGTCTCCGGCTCCTTCAACAACAGCTATAGCACCTGAATTACGAACACAGAAACGCTCACCGGCCTGACCATTAATAAATACCTCGCCCGAAGTGGCACCATAAAGAAGGGTATTGCCCGCGATGATATTATCTTCCGCCGCAAATGATGTTCCCTTAGGAGGCACTACAGTGATCTTACCGCCTGAAAGACCTTTTCCAAGGTAGTCATTAGCATCTCCTTCAAGACGGAAATGGATACCTTTCGCAAGGAAAGCTCCAAATGACTGACCTGCCGAACCTTTGAAGGTAACAGTTACAGTATCATCGTCAAGACCTGCGTTTCCATAACGTTTTGCTACTTCGCCCGAAAGCATAGCACCAACAGAACGGTCTGTATTGCATATTTTATAATCAAGCTGTACAGGCATACGAGATTCGATAGCCGGCATAGATACACGTATAAGTGCTCTGTCTTTCACCTCATCAATCATATGCTGCTGATCTTTCACCTTACGGATAGCAAATACATCTGCTTCTGCCGGACGGTAAATGATACGTGACATATCAACCTTTTGAGTCTTAGAATTAGTATTCCATTCTTTTTGCTCAAGAAGATCCACACGACCAACAATCTCATCAATAGATTTCGCTCCTATAGCCGCAAGATGTTCGCGCACCTCTTCCGCAAGGAATCTGAAGAAATTAACAAGATACTCAGAACGTCCGATAAAACGTTTTCTAAGCTCTTCGTTCTGTGTAGCAACTC
>CAMTOT010000059.1 GCA_947074165.1 uncultured Bacteroidales bacterium | reverse complement strand
ATCATTCACCATTTTTACTGTAGTGTTACGTCTGCCATGCTCATTCATGCCAAAGTCATTATAGTATAGTTGCGCGTCAGGATCTGCTTCCTGAGCACAACGGAAAGCAAGTTCAATATATTCATCACCAAGTATCTCATAGAATTTAGATTTACGCCATTCACCATCACCCTCTATCGCTTCATTTACAACATCCCATCCGTGAACACGACCTTTATATCGTGAAACTATTGTAGTAACATGATCTTTTATTCTTTCTCTTAATACCTCGGCTGATACGTTATTACCATTATCATCTATACAAAACCAAGGGGCAAGCTGAGAATGCCAGATAAGACAATGTCCTACTACATGCATATTATTTTTTTCGGCATATTCCACAAACTCATCAGCCAGAGTAAAATCATATCTATCCTCTTCAGGGTGTATAACTTCACATTTCATACAATTTTCAGCTACAACAGAATTGAAATGATTACGAATCAACTTCTGATCTTTTGTATCTCCGCCTTTAGTCTGATATTGATTAAGGGCTACTCCCATAAGAAATTTATCGGAAACTACATCTTTGAGATTTACCTGTTGCTCTGACTCAGACGTTTTATTATTATTACTTGCGCATGATGTTATTACCGCGCCCGCGAAAACAGCAAAAGCTATACTCTTTAAATTCTTCATAATATTAAAATTTATTTTGGGTTTCTTATTTCCTTAAATTTACTTACCTGATATTGAAGTTAACGGATTGCCAATGCCACTTCAGACAGCAATGACAATGCCGTTAACATTCATAACCAAGCAAACTACTAAAACTACCTAATCTATACTAACTTAATACCACATATTATCTTATTTATATTCATATAGTCTGACATGAAGTATTTTAAATTCATCTACGCCTATTCTTACATGACGTCCCTGATGATCCTGATCTCCATTAAGTCTACGTATATATTTAAAAGAACAGTCTTTATTTACCATCACCTCATCAACAGACGCTATCCCGATGCGAGATCCTCCTTTCCATCCTTCATTAATAATATCTTTACCTCCGGCTTCTACAAATCCGTCCTCACCCAATGACTTCTGAACCTTATTTTCATTCTCATTTTCAAAGACCAACACTATTCCGCTTCCTGCTACGATATATTCATTCTTATTAAGTTTGAAAATCATACCTCCGCCTTCCGGCCAAACAGAACCGTTTGTTGAGCGGGGATCCCATGGAAGAGTAAAGAAATGTCTGGCTGTTATTTTCAATCCATCACGCAGTAATACTCTTTCTTTATTTTCACTGTCAAATAACAAGCCGTTCATTGTATTGGTTCCCTGATATTTCGTGATTAGCGGCATTAATTCATTTAGCTTATTATAAGATTGAGTCAGAGGATAAGAAGGTAAGTCAGAGCCATCTTCTATAGAAAATGGACAAAAACCAATCGCGTCATGTTCGCCAAAAACATAAAATGCCTGCACTCCGTTATTATTGCCAAGACGATTCTCCGGGATAAAGAGAGGATTATTATTCAAATGATATTTTGCTACCCATTCCGAAAACCCCTTATCATATAAATCAGGTGCCAGAAAATCTATTGTCGGTGAAGCGCAATGCCATACATCAATAAGATGAGCCAAAGGTCCGGCAGAAGGATATTCACCAGGTTTACGCCCTCGGCTGTTCATTGCCGCATTGACAAATAAAGGAACATCATATATGTTTCTGGCACTCCTCGCCATACGCTCTATGTAAGAGGCATAATAATATGCCATAAATATTTCTTCTGTATAGATATCGTCGCCAAACACCTCTACCCATGTACCGTTTGATTTAAATCCGTTTACACCCCATTTTTTTATCATATCAGGATGAAGCGTTTTTCTATTTTTCACCAGATAAGAGGTCAGTGTCTGAGGGACTTGTGATTTAAATAACCTTTCAGCATCTTTTGAGTAATCCCTCGCATCTTCGAGCATCCCAATCTCATTTTCTATCTGAATCATTATAACGGTTCCATATTCTTTGTCAGTTTCAGCAATATGAGACAACCATTTAGTGAATGCCTTATTATCGGCAAGAAATACATTCTCTGAAAACGCACTTGCTATTTCAAGTGGTTTACCTGCCTTTGTATAAGATCTCGGATACTTCTTGTAGTCTTCTTTAAACCATTGCGGAGCGTAACAGCTCATAGAGTTTTTCCATGCTCCGAACCATAAAAAAATCACTTTAAGATTATTCTCTCTCGCCTGATTTATCACCTTATCCGTAAGTGTAAAATCGAATTCATCCTCTCTCGGCTCTGTCAGATCCCAGTAAGCCGGTACAAGTACCGTATTAAGTCCCATTCTTTGCAGTTTTGGAAATATACGTTCTATATCATCAATGCAAGAAGCCGACGAGTTACCGAGCTCACCTCCAAGCACAATAAATGGCTTATTGTTTACAACCAGTGATGTTGACGTACCGTGCTGTCTTAAAAATGAGTGCTTATTTTCGGCATTAAGCGTAAGAACTAATAAAAGCAACAGGCTTAACAATGTGTATTTCATGCTATATTTCTTTATTATTTAGTATATGTTTTTCATCAATCATACACCTCCGATACAAAAGTAAAACGAAGATTACAAGCTGTATAAAAATTACGTTTCTGTTATTAAACAGTGCGTTACCAAATCTCAGGTAATGTAACATAAATTGTCTTACATGTTACCTTTATCACTTTAGAAGGCTTTTTAGACACAATCCGGCCTGTGTAAAGAAAAAAAGGTGCGACAAAAGTCACACCTTTTTAAACACTAATACATATCTAACCCAACTTATGAAAATCATATCTTTTTACATAGAAAGTTGTCGATATCGACATATCCGCCTTCTTGCTTTGTAGCATAATTATAAATAGCATATTTACTACCCATAAAAAAGCGGGTGTAATCAAAACTCATCTTCACTTGCGCCCCTATTCTTACCCATTGCTTATTGTCTAAACTATAATAAAATGTGGCAAGATCTTTGTTTATATTAAAGTCTCCGTCTATCCTTAAATAAATAATATCTTCGGTAAGTTCGGCTTGCTCCTTTACATCCTCTTTTACCTCTTTTACAATCATCTCTTTACCATCAAAACGAGTATCGGTTTCCGACATGACAAGCTTTACAATATCCCCCTCTTTTATTACAGACAAATGACCGGTATTATTGTTGAACGCGGCAAATCCTGCCACATCACCATCCTTCATATTAGAGATATCCATTGATATACTGGCACTGCATTTTGGTCCCCACATACGTTGCGTAAGTGTATTTGGCGCTACGTAAATATTTTCGACAATACGTCCGGTTTTTAATCTGAGGAAACCGTCACGCTCGGTAAGCGACCACCTATCATTATCAGGATTATGATTCCACTGCCAGTTAAGCGATAACTTCTTACTGTCAAATTCATCACTACCCATTATTGATTTATTTATATCTGATGTATAAACCGGCATTTCCATTTCAGCAGGGACATGTCCGTTTTCATCACCAAGCATAGGCCATCCGTCTATCCACCTGCATGGCATTAGCATTGGTACACGACCTATGCCTCCCCTGTCTTGAAATATTATTGCCCACCAGTCACCCTCTTTTCCGTCAAATATAGTTCCCTGACCAACTCCTCCATAACCGGCAAAATCATGCTCAAGTATAACCTTCTTCTCATACGGGCCGGTAATTTTATCAGCACGATAACAAACCTCTCTTCTCACTCTACCCGGTTCACCCCAAACCATAGAAATCATTAGCAAATAATATTTATCCTCATGCTTTATAACCTGACTGCCCTCTAACAACCCATGCTCCTCGTCATCTCTCTCAAACAGAGTCATTCTCACACCGTCATGCTTTATATCTGTCAAATCACTATTCAACTCCTGAAGTTCTCCGGTACCATAAAATACATAATTTCGGCCATCATCGTCAAAAAACAATGACGCGTCATGGAAATGTTTAAGACGACTGTGAAGCGTCCATTTTCCGGTCGGGTCTTCTGCTGTATAGATAAAAGATTGAAATGGCTCATCGTTGGGTGAAAACAAAACATAAAATTTATCATTATGATAACGTATTGAAGATGCCCATTGACCTTTTCCATATACAGTACCGGACTCAAGATTATATCTCGGGTGATCTTCCAGTTTATCAAACACATAACTTACAGTTTCCCAGTTCACAAGATCACGCGAGCGCATTATAGGCGCCCCCGGCATAAGATGCATAGTAGTGCTTATCATATAATAATAATCACCTACACGAATAGCTGACATATCCGGCACATCAGCGTTTATCATCGGATTGGTAAACATTACCGTCTGCATATCGAGATCTGAATGTCCCGCCTTTTTGTTTGCTCCGCAAGCTGATAGCAACAATACGAAACCAATACACAATATGGGTTTTATATTTCTCATATTTTATGCAGTTATAATTTCACGTCATTAGCCGATGTAGCATACAGCCCGATCATGCTACCGGTAAAGCCTCCGGCTACATTAGTCGACAATATATCTCCGGACACCACACCTCCTACATTTATTTTTTCAGATCCTCCAATTGAATAACAGAAGCTATAATCATTACCTTTGCCCTCTACAGAAAGTGTAAGTGGCTGTTTAGCATCAATAACGGATGATGATATAATAATAGACTTACCTTTTTCAACCCGCTCAAGTATAACTACATAATTATCGGAACTTTTCGTTACTCCAAATAGATAATGAAAGTTCTCACTCTGATAACATGTGATACCGGCGAACTCATTATCACTCTTTGGTTTGTAATCAAGCACTACAGATGATTCAAAATTCGCGTGCTGCTGACGATGAAATAACGTAGATGTAGGTTTTACCTCTTTAAGATTTGAACCAAAAGGCACTAACTGAAGACCTTTCTTATTTATTGTTATAAAATCCTCTCTCGGACCGCGAAGACCTATCCAGCGATAATCAAGATTATTTGATGCAAATGATTCTTGTACTACAAAGTTTCCGTTAGGAAAAAATTGCGACTGTTCTGTTTTATTTTCCACCCCTTTAGGAAGCTTTATCTTTGCCTGCATTGGTATAAGACCATTCTCAAATACAGGAAAATCTCCGCTCCAGTCTACCGGTAAAATAAAAGTTTCTCTACCGGTATTTACCATATTCGCTTCGTTAGGGCGTACACCAAGAAATACACCATAATATTTACCATCAGGACCCTCTACAAGATCTGCATGACCTGCCCAATCTACTACATACTCTCTGTTTGATGGCAAATGTCTCTGAGTGAGAATCGGATTACTTGGAGCTGGCGTATAAGGACCTTTCGGACTATCGCTTATGAATATCACCTCGCTATGATTACCACCTGTACCACCTTCGGCACACATAAGATAATATTTACCGTTTCTTTTATAAATATGAGGAGCCTCAATCCATACAGGCTTCTTTGTTATATCCACACCGCCGTTCACAATAACTTTGTCCGTACCCGGTATGATCTGATCATTTTTCACGTCATATTCCCAAACTTTTATCACCCGGTGTCCGCTATACAACTCTGTACCCGGAGCTGGGGCATCATTATGTACAACATACGCTTTACCATCCTCATCAAAAAACATAGACGGATCAATACCGTCAAAGTTTAGTTTTACAGGATCACTCCATCCTTTTGCAGGATCATCTGTCTTAACAACCATATTTCCGAAACCACCGGAAAATTGAGTCGTTATCATATAAAATGTATCATTATACTTATTGTAACGAATAGCAGGAGCATAAACACCTGCACTTATACCACAGTCGTCAACCTTCAATTGAGACTTTCTGTCAAGCACATGCCCAAGCTGTGTCCAGTTTACAAGATCATTTGAATGAAAGATAGGCACTCCCGGAAACATAGCGAATGATGAACAAACAAGATAATAATCATTGTCTTTTCTGCAGATACTCGGATCAGGATAACATCCTTGTAGTATTGCCGAGTAAAACTCACCATCCTTCAGTGGAGAGTTATTGTAAACATTATCATTCCCTTTATACATAAAATCAGAGAATACAGGCGCGTTTTTGGGTGCTTTCAATTTCTCTTTCCCCGCTGCACATACATCATACGATGTAGAAAGAAATAAAACCGAACTCAATACAATGCCGGCGGCGTAACCAGACACTTTAGCTAAAAGATTGTTTTCCATTAGTTATATATTTAATATTAATAGTTGTTTCAGTCTTATCCGGGAACAAATTTATTTACAGACAATTTATTCGCCTAATAATTATATTTCACATACTTTACCACACATAACAAGTTGTCGACCTTTTGTTGCAAAAGGTAGTACTCATGTTACAAAAAAACCACATAAAGCACTATTAAACAACATATTAAAACATCAAAAACATAACATAGCAACACTTTAATTTTAAGTTAACGGAAATTAAGTGAATTCATATATTTAATTATCTTTGCTTCTAAGAAAACACATTTGCCATGAACTTAAGAATCACACTACTTATCATTTTTCTAAACTCCATATTATGCAGTGCTCAGTCTATAAAACTATTTACCACAGACCGGGAGCTTTCAAGCAGTCTTATTAATAAAATATATCAGGATAAAAGCGGTTTGATCTGGATATCTACAGAAGATGGACTTAACAGATACGACGGAGCTAAATTCACGATATACAAACATGATCCTGACAATGAATACTCATTGCAGCACAACTTCGTACGCAGTATATTCGAAGATAATGCAGGTCATCTGTTTATTGGATGTTACAACGGCCTTCAGATGTACATAAGAGGTGAAGACCGGTTCAGTATGCCTGCTTTAAAAGAAGACGGCACATCATTCTATAGCAACATAGGAATGATGATTCAAAGAAAAAACGGTGAAATACTACTTTCCGGCAATCAGCTGAGTAAACTGATTATAGATGGTGAAAATCTAACAGTGAAACCTTATGAACTATCTGTTGATATAACCATCACCGATTATATAATGGAAGATAGGGAGGAAAACCTTTGGGTCGTGAAAGACGAAAATAAAATCTACTGCTTCCATAAGGACAACACATATAAGGAATTTACTATCAGACAAGAGGAACTTATCATTACCGCTATCGGTCAGGATACATCCGGCAATATATATGCCGGCACAATATCTAATGGACTTTTTTTATATGATAAATCATTAAATAAATTTATTCCGGTATGTGATAAGAAATGTGACTCTGCAATATCCGTAAAATCACTATTTCAGGCAAACCATGATGAGATGTATATTGCCACCGACGGGCAGGGGCTGAAAATATATAACAGCCGTACGAAGCAAATTACAAACAGCCGGTTTGACAATAGCTACTTCGACCTTGCGGGATATAAAGTACACAACGTCATTAAAGATAACGCAGGAAACTTCTGGCTAGCAATATTCCAGAAAGGTGTAATGATGATACCGGCTATATCTAACAGTTTTAAATATATAGGTCATAAATCAATAAACAGCAATATTATAGGATCTTGCGCCGTTACATCACTTATCCGCGATAATAAAGGTACGATGTGGGTAGCTACAGATAATGATGGTCTTTATAGTATAAATCCGGACGGAAGTAAAGGGGTACATTTCAAATCCTCTAATGACGATTCTAACTCAATTCCTAACATTGCAATCTCGGTTTTCGAAGATTCTCAAGAGAATTTATGGATTGGGTCATTTACGAGTGGGATGTGTAAGGTAAATAAGAAAAGCGGAAAGTGTACATACCTTACAGATCTTACAGACGATAAAGGTAAACAGTTCCCACGCGTTTACGCTATGGTTGAAGACAATAGCAAAAGGATATGGATTGCCACAATGGGAGGCGGACTGTTTTATCATGATCTGATATCCGGCAAAACTATTATGCCTGAACATATTGAAGTGGATAAATGGATTAATTCTTTATTCTACTCTGATGACAATAAGCTCTATGTAGGCACATATTGGGGGCTAACTATTGTTGACCTTAATACTCCGGAGGTAAAATATGACCATTTACTTTCAAAGCATATTATTAATACGATATACAAACGTGACGGTGAAAGCACAGTATGGATAGGTACAAGCGACGGACTTGTATCATGGAATCAACATACGAAAAAGAGCACTAAATATAGCGTAAAAGACGGATTCCCGAGCAATGTTATCTACTCTATACAGGAAGACGACGAAAACAAATTATGGATAGCTACCGACGCGGGAATATCTTTATTTTATCCCGAGAATAAAAAAGTGATAAACTATTTCGTCGGCGATGGTCTGCAGGGCAATGAATTTTGCCGAAGCTCAGCCTTCAAAGATAAAAACGGCACATTATGGTTTGGCGGTATCAACGGAATAACTTATTTCAATCCGCAGGAAATTACAAATCCGGCTAAAAAATGGACTGTTCACATTACTGACTTCTACCTACACAATACACCTGTAAGAGTAGGCATGAAGTCAGGAAATAAAAACATTATAGAGAAATCGGTTTTTGATGCCAAGGAGTTTAACTTATCATATAAGGACAATTCATTTACTATTGAGTTTGCCACAAGAGAATTAAATAGCCCAGAACGCATATCATACACTTACTCAATGAACGGAAGTGAATGGGTAGAATTACGATCTGGTATAAACCGGGTATCGTTCAATAATCTTCCTGCCGACACATATTCATTCAAGGTAAGAGCAATAGACTATAATATGATGTCTGAAATAGAGGAGATAACAATACATATATCTCCGGCTTTTTTTGCATCTCTTCCAGCCAAACTTATATATCTAATAATAGCTGCATTTATCATTTATATGATATTATTACAGATAAAACATCGCACTAAAGTAAAGCAGCAAATACTTGAACATAAACATGCCGAAGAGATCAATGAAGCTAAACTTCAGTTTTTCATAAACATATCACATGAGATACGCACACCAATGTCTCTGATTACAAGCCCGCTAAGACAGCTCATGACCTCCGACAAAGACTCTGAAAGACAGCGCTCCTATCTCACAATATACCGTAACTCTGAACGCATTATTAATCTTGTTAATCAGCTTATGGATATACGCAAGATTGATAAAGGGCTGATGTCTCTTAAGTTTCAAGAGAACGATATCGTTTCTTTTGTAAATGAATTATTCTATACGTTTGAAACACAAGCTATACGAAAACAGATTAAAATGAATTTCTCATCGTCTGATGAAACAATACCCGTTTGGATTGATCCTAAAAATTTTGATAAGATTATAATGAATATTCTCTCCAATGCCTTCAAATTTACTCCAGAGCATGGAGAGATCTCAACATCTATCAGCAAAGGTTATTCTCAACAACTTAAAGAGTATGTTCAGATTACTATATCAGACACAGGTATCGGACTTAAAGAGGATGAGAAGGAAAGAATATTCGAACGTTTTTATCAAATACATAACAATCTAAACAATACAAATATTGGTACAGGAATAGGTCTTCATCTGACTCGTTCACTTGTTGAGCTACACCATGGCACTATATTGGCAGAAAACAACAGCAACTCCACAGGTAGTAAGTTTACGATAAGAATACCTTTGGGTAAAATGCACCTTACAATGGATGAGATAGAAACTGACCTTGCCATTATAGAGCAAAATAGTCATAATGAGATCGCGTTCATTCCCGATGATGCCGATATTGAAGATAAGCGACAAAGGGCAAAAAGCAAATACAAGATAATAATAGTAGAAGATGACGAAGAGATTAGAAACTATCTGTCGCGTGAGCTTTCCTCTGAGTACCATATTACGGAGTGTCACAACGGAAAAGAAGCGCTGCCTATAATCCTCAAGAAACAGCCATCTCTTATTGTCAGCGATGTTATGATGCCGGAAATGGATGGTCTTACCATGTGTCGTAAAATAAAACAGAATGTAAATATTAATCATATCCCGGTTATTCTGCTTACTGCAAAAACACATGAAGAAGACAATCTTGAAGGTCTTGACGTTGGAGCAGACGCTTATCTATCAAAGCCTTTCAATATTGATATAGTAAGAAAAACTATTAGCAATATGATTAAAAGCCGTGAGATGCTGCGTAATTGTTATAGTGGAAATCAGGAGCAGGAAATTAAGAAACCGGTTTTTGAGATGCAGTCTACAGACAATAAATTGCTTGATAAAATTATGAATGTAATCAATCGCAATCTTAGCAATCCGGAACTTAATGTAGAGATGATTACGTCGGAGGTTGGCATAAGCCGCGTGCATTTGCACAGAAAGCTTAAGGAACTTACAAATCAGAGCACACGTGACCTGATACGCAACGTAAGACTTAAACAGGCGGCAAATATGCTTATAAATACTGATTACAACGTTTCAGAGATATCCGATATGACAGGCTTCTCCAGCGTAACCCTCTTCTCCAGATCCTTCAAAGAGCTATATGGAATAACGCCAAGTGAATACGCATCAAATAAAGAGAAGAAAATTATCAATGTCGATGACATGATAAAATAATATACTACATTGATATTGATTCATATAAACTATCAATTTTTCTAAACAATGCGCTAATAGTGTATGTTAATATTTAAACAAAAAAATTAGCATAAACTATTAGCGCATCATAAAAAGATCAGTTATATGAAAAAAGTTTCAATATTAATACCAGCATACAACGAGCAGGAGTCTTTAAATCTATTATATGATACATTAATAACCGTAATAGAGCCTTTAAATACATACGAATGGGAGATTTTATTTATAAATGACGGTAGCAAAGACAACTCTCTTGAAATAATAAAAGACCTTTACGAAAAAGATAAACGTATCTGCTATGTTGATTTATCACGCAACTATGGTAAAGAGATAGCAATGATGGCAGGTTTTGATTATGTTACCGGTGATTGTATGGTTATTATGGATGCCGATTTACAAGATCCGCCATCATTAATACCGATAATGCTTAAATATTGGGAGGCAGGCTATGACGATGTTTATGCAAAAAGACGTACTCGTGATGGAGAAAGTTTCTTTAAAAAATTCACTTCTAAAATGTTTTATAAAACACTCCAGAAGTTTACCAGAGTACAAATACAAAAAGATACAGGCGACTTCAGATTAATCGATCGAAGAGGAATTGACGCTTTAAGATCAATCAGAGAAACACAACGTTATACGAAGGGACTATTTTCCTGGATAGGTTTTTCTAAAAAAGAGATTCTGTTTGATCGTAACCCCAGAATTGCAGGATCAAGCAAATGGAACTATTTTACACTTACAGGACTTGCGATAGAAGGTGTTACGTCTTTTACTGTCGCACCATTAAGGCTGGCATCGTATACCGGAATCATAATCTCCATGGTTTATTCTATGTTTGACCGTATGGTTGTAGGTGGCACGCTACCTGTAAAAGAAACTCTTACTCTTGAATCTATCGATCCTCTTAAATCAGA
>CAMTOT010000058.1 GCA_947074165.1 uncultured Bacteroidales bacterium | reverse complement strand
ACAGAGATCTACACCATGACGTACACTCTTTCCCTACACGACTCTCTTCCGATCTTTAACACATACCAGGAGATTAATAGTAGCAATTTTATAGAACATCAAGTTAATACATATAAAATTTAAAATGTATGATTAGTTCAATTCCTGAACAAACAAATAACAAAATTCTCTTATACATCACACATAATTAAACATATTGCTATCATATATTAGAATAAAATATCTTTCTGTAATATATTATTAAATTTTTACATCATTTTGTTTTGATATGTAAAATTTAAATACTTACTTTGCGTACGTAATCGATCGATAAAGAGTTTTCAAAACACAAAAAGTAACTAAAATCAAAAAGATTATGAGAAGAGTAGCTATCGCAACGCTCTTTCTTTCATCTGTGTCATTTACAGATTCAGTTAATGCACAGATAGAAGATAAATTTAAACCGGAATTTCACGCTGGCGTATTAATGCATACTTACGTAGGCGCACAGCAAAAAGGATACAGTCAGAGCTCAGAAGTGAGTAAAGCCGAGAAATGGGATTCTGAGGCTACACTATACAGAGCAAGGATAATGATGGAAGCGCAATTGTCAAAAAAAGACTACATATTTATGGAGACAGAACTGACATCACCGATAGGTACAGGAGCTGATAAAGCTGCTTCTATAAAAATCCTGGATGCTCAGTGGGATCATAAATTTTGTGAATCATTTGTAGTATCGGCAGGAAAAATACTTGTTTCACATAATAGAAACGGGCTTCAAACCGCATCAACCTTAATGGCAAATGATTTTACTTATTTCCAGTATCCTTACAATATGTCAGCTTCAAGTCCATTGGAAAATGATTTGGGTCGTGATATAGGAGTAGGTATAAAGGGGTATATAATAGGAGGCAGACTCGGATACAGAGCAGGCGCATATGCAGGCAGACGCACCTGGGCAGAAGAAACTAAACCGCTTCGTTATGTGGGTCGAATAGAATATAACTTCCTTGACATTGATAAATATTCCGGAACAAATCTTGGCGAGGGCAAAACATTTACTATCGCCGGAGGATTCGACACTCAGGGCACTTACTACGCCGCAGGAGCTGACGTGTATATTGACCACCCTGTAAGCGAAAGCGGATCAGTCACTATTAACGGTGCTTATTCATACATAACCGGTGGCGATGACGCTACTAAAAAGCATAACTTCTCAACGTTAATTCCAACACAAAACACCCAGTTTCTTGAATTGGGCTATTACTTCAAAAGAAGCAGATTACAGCCGTGGGTTAAATATGAACGCCAGAACATAAATTCTGTTGATATACAAACCGGAGGTATAAGTACAGATGACTTTGATAAAATTAACTCCTCTACAGTATATGGAGCCGGCTTGAATTATTTTTTCAACGGTTATACTACGAACGTTCGCATCTCTTATAATAATATGAAAAAAGGTGTTTTAATGGGAGATGGTTCGATAAAAGAAAAAAGCTATTCACAGGTTTGGCTTCAGCTACAGCTTTGCCTGTTTTAAAAACAGTATATTTTGAAATTACGTCCTATCGGATAATTATGTAATCGCCTCGTCTATTTACACGGGCAAAATTCAAAAGAGTATGAAACTATTTAAATCAATTAAGGCCGCATCACTGGCTCTTATCGCAGTAAGTATGACACTTACATCCTCATGTGGTTCATCGTCTAAAAAAGCAGATTCAGCAAAAGACGAGAATACAGTAGAAATCGGCATCCTTCACTCACTTAGCGGCACAATGGCCATATCTGAGGTATCATTGAAAGATGTATTACTTATGGGTATAGATGAGATAAACGCGTCGGGAGGCGTACTCGGTAAAAAGATTGTTGCTAAAATCGTTGATCCCGCGTCAGACTGGGATTTGTTTGCTGAGAAATCAAAAGAGCTTTTAGCAAAAGATAAAGTGAAGGCAGTATTTGGTTGCTGGACGTCAGTTTCACGTAAATCTGTACTTCCTGTATTCGAAGAGTACAAAGGGCTGCTATTCTACCCTGTTCAGTATGAAGGTCAGGAGTGTTCGCCAAATATTATCTACACCGGCGCTACACCTAACCAGCAGCTTATACCAGCCGTGCAATACCTTATGAGCAAAGAGGGCGGTTCTTACAAAAAATTCTATCTTCTTGGTACTGATTACGTATTCCCACGTACAGCAAATACAATTCTTAAAAATTATCTGCTATCAAGCGGTGTCGCGGCAGAAAATATTATTGAGGAATATACACCTTTTCATCACCAGGATTACCAAACAATCGTTTCTAAAATTAAACGTTTCGCAGCAGCAGGCGACGCTTGTGTATTATCCACAATCAACGGCGACAGCAACGTGCCTTTTTATAAAGAATTCGCAAATCAGGGTTTGAGCGCGTCTCTTTGTCCGATCATGGCATTCTCGGTAGCCGAAGATGAATTAAGAGCTATGGATACTGAATTTCTTGTAGGACATCTTGCCGCATGGAACTACTATCAATCAATCGAAACTCCTGAAAATTTCAAATTTGTAAACGCGTTTAAAGAGTATTGCAAAAAAAGCGGACTGCCGGGAGGCGCATCACGCGTGACAGACGATCCTATTTGCTGGTCATACACAGGACTATATTTATGGAAAAATGCGGTAGAGAAAGCCGGCTCATTCGATATTGACAAAGTAATAGCCGCCCTGTCAAATCTTGAATACGAATCTCCTTGCGGGATGGTAAAAATGCATGAAACGAATCATCACCTTGCCAAACCGGCTATAATAGGAGAAATAAGACCTGATGGTCAGTTTGATATATTATGGAATACTGACGAACTAACCTCTCCCGAACCATTTAGTGAATTCGCGTTAAGCGCTAAAATCTGATTTCATATTTTACAATTTAGGGTCGCGGATCTGTTTTACCGCGTCCCTTACTTATTATCCTGTTTATATAATATAAGCGGGCCAACCCCTAACACTTTATAATTATGAAATATAAAGTAATAATCTACCTTATTATTACGCTTCTTATATCCCGTATAAGTCTATATGCGCAGGATGACACAGAATCAATAACATCCATAGAGCAAGCGGTCAATATAATTAAAAGCGATAATAAAATATTAAAGACTAAGGCTCTTAGATATCTGACTGAAAATAAAGCCGACAAAAAGCTTGTAAATCAGATGAAGGCTATTGTAAATATTGACGACCCTAATATTATTGTTAGAAAGAACGCGTACATGCTTCTTGCAAACATCAACGAAGAGTACTCAATAAATATTATGAAATCACAGATTCTTAAAGAAGACGACAAGGAGCTTCTCCTTCTGCTTAATGACAATTATAATAAGACTTTACTCCTGAGCGGAAATAAAGATATGCAAAGTGAGGCTTTAAAGTATTTTGCCACTAGAAAAACTCAGGAGACATTATCAAATCTTAATTTATACATAGCCACAGAGAATATAGCTCCTGAGAATAGCATAGCTGCAAATAATATTATTGAAAGTATTGAGCGAAGAGAAAAGTACATAAACATCTTTCAGAATCTTTTTAGCGGACTTAGTCTTGGCTCAATACTTATTCTCGTAGCTCTCGGGCTATCAATTATTTATGGTCTGGCTGGTGTGATAAATATGAGTCACGGCGAATTTCTTATGATAGGTGCCTACACTACATATTGTATACAGGAGCTATTTATAAGCTATTTCCCTGAAACATGGTTTGACGCATATTTCTTTGTGTCTCTGCCAATATCTTTTGTTACGGCCGGACTTGTAGGACTTATTCTTGAAAGATTAATTATCAGACATCTATATTCACGACCTCTCGAGAGCCTTCTTGCAACATTGGGTGTAAGCCTCATACTTATACAAATAGCAAGAAATATATTTGGAGATCTCACTTCGGTAAAGGCACCTACTTTGCTAAACGGAGGAGTTTCCCTGGTGGAAGGATTCGTACTTCCGTACAATAGGCTTTTTATAATCGGACTTACCATATTAGTAATACTTGTAATGTATTTCACTTTTCAGCGTACTCGCCTGGGAGTCAAAATAAGGGCGGTGACGCAGAACAGAAATATGAGCGCATGTGTGGGAATATCAACAAAAAAGATTGACACTATGACGTTCTTTATAGGGTCTGGGATAGCCGGGGTAGCCGGATGTGCGCTCACTCTTATTGGAAATGTGGTGCCAAATATGGGACAGACCTATATTGTCGATTCATTCCTTGTAGTTGTGACAGGTGGCGTAGGTAAGCTCGTGGGTTGTATCTCGTCCGGTCTTGGTATCGGGACTCTATCTAAAGTCTTTGAGATATTCTTTGAGACTATCTATGGCAAAGTATTGATGCTTGCCATCATAATATTATTTCTTCAGTATAAACCAAAAGGGCTCTTCCCTGATAAAGGCAGAATAGGCGATGATTGAGAACACTATAAATACAACGGATGCGAAGAAAGACAGGATGCTTTATATAGCTTTCATTGCGATTTTTATTGTCTTGCTTCCGGTCGCGTATAAAGCGGGAATAACAGATATAAGTACAATCACTTTATGGGGCAGATATTTTTGCTTCGTTATAGCCGCAATAGGCGTAGATCTTATATGGGGATATACAGGTATCATGACCATGTGTCACGCATTCTTCTTTTGCATAGGCGCTTATGCTATGGGTATGTATATGACAATCGGTAATCTGCCGGAAGGGGCTGCTGTGCCGGATTTTATGAAATGGAATCAAATTGAGTCGTTACCTTTTTTCTGGCTTCCGTTTAAGAGCATGCCGGGAACTATTATAACAGGTATTATTGTAACCGGTATTGTATCGGGAACACTCGGTTATCTTATTTTCCGTCGTAAAATCAAAGGAGTATTTTTTGCTATAATCACACAGGCATTAGCACTGGCTATGTATCTGCTTTTTTCAAGAAATGAGACAATGCTGGGAGGATCCAACGGTTTAACAAACTTCAGATATCTGTTTTCATTCGATCTGCATTCTGACAATGTCAAGCTTGGTATGTATGTGGTAACGGTAATAGTTATGGCAATGGTATTTTACCTGGCCGGTAATATTACCAAATCTAAATTCGGAAAAATACTTGTAGGAATACGAGAAAGCGAATCAAGACTAAGATTTACCGGATATAAAGTAGTTAACTATCAGACTGCGGTATTCATTATAGGTGCTATAATAGCCGCGATAGGTGGTATGCTTTACCTGCCTCAGACAGGTATTATCACACCCGGACGCATGGATGTAAGAGCATCTATCGAGATGCTGATATGGGTTGCATTGGGTGGACGTGGCAATCTGAAAGGAGCTGTAATAGGCGCTTTACTTGTAAATATACTGTACAGCGTGTGCACTTCTCTTTTCCCTCAGGCATGGCCATATATACTTGGATTCCTATACATAGCCGTAGTACTTTACCCTCGCAACGGTCTTATCGGTTTATACTCTGAAATAAGCGAGAAAGTAAAATCATTTACCTATAAAAAGATTCAATATGCTGACAGTAAACAATCTTAATGTATCGTTCGGAGGCGTAAAAGCTCTGAATATTGACAGTTTCAGTATCAAAGATAAAGAACTGAGAGTGGTGATAGGACCTAACGGAGCGGGGAAATCAACCCTGATGGATATATTATGCGGTAAGACAAAACCAAACGGAGGAGAAGCTTTTTTCAAAGGTGAAAACATTATAGGAATGTCTGAATATGACATCGCAAAACGTGGGATAGGACGTAAATTCCAAAAACCATCTGTTTTTACCGGGTTATCTGTTTTTGATAATATGCTGCTTGGACTTAAAACAGACAAAGGCGTTTTCTCTTCTCTTTTCTTTAAGTTAAGTGGTGAACAGTCTGCCCGTATAGAGTCTGTAGCTAAGAAGGTGGGGCTATATGAACATCTGTCTAAGCCGGCAGGCGCGCTGTCTCACGGTCAGAAACAATGGCTAGAGATAGCCATTGTATTACTTCAGGAGCCTACTCTCATGCTTATTGATGAGCCTGCAGCCGGAATGTCTGACGCAGAAACAGAGAAAACGGGTGAATTGCTATGTGAACTTGGAAAACAAAACAGCGTGATAGTTATCGAACATGACATGCATTTCGTGGAACAGATTGCGAGAGATAAAGTAACAGTACTTGTAAGAGGACAGATACTTACTGAGGGTACTTTTAGTGAGGTTAAAAATAATCAGGATGTAATTGACTGTTATCTTGGCACTCCCGGTTCGGCGCAAACCGTTAGCAGATAAAAATACACATCCGCCTGCCGGATATAAACACTATTTTGTTATGACACATTTGGAGAGAGGTAGAATCCTTGACATTAATAATATACACGCGTCTTACGGCGAAAGCAAAATACTAAACGGTGTTACTCTTTCAGCCACTAAAGGACATGTAACCACTATAATGGGTAGAAACGGAGTTGGTAAAACTACCCTGCTTCGCTCTCTTATGGGAATCGTGAAAAGTACGGAAGGAACTATCAATCTGAACGGAAGTCAGATCGATAAGCTACCTACTCATAAAAGGGCCAAATATGGCATTGGTTATGTACCTCAGGGCCGCGAGATAATACCTAAACTTACCGTATATGAAAATATACTTATCGGCACTGAATCCAGAAGCGATTACATACGTCATTTTGAAGAAGATGAGATCTACTCAATGTTTCCGATACTCAAAGAGTTCAGAAATCGTCTTGGCGGAAACCTTAGCGGCGGTCAGCAACAACAGCTTGCAATAGCCAGAGCATTGGTAGGTAACCCATTACTTCTCGTCCTGGATGAACCGACGGAAGGTATTCAACCATCTATCACATTTGAGATAGCCGAGGTGCTTAATAAACTTGTCGATAAAGGATTGAGCGTGTTACTTGTTGAGCAAAAGCTTGATTTTGCTCGTCTTCTTAGCGATCACTACTACATCATGGATCGTGGTCGCGTGATAAAAGACGCTGATAAAGACAATATTGATTTTGAAGAACTAAAAAAATATTTATCTGTATAATACAATACTTTAGATTATGAGACTTACCCCCAGAGACATAGAAAAATTAATGCTGCATCAGGCTTGCGTGGTGGCTCAAAAAAGATATGCAAGAGGTCTTAAACTTAACTATCCCGAATCTATAGCGCTTATTTCAGGACAACTTCTTGAATTTATACGTGACGGTCATTCATTAAGCGAACTTACAGAGATGGGTACAATGATCCTTGGCAAGGATGATGTAATGCCGGGCGTAGCTGAGATGATAAATGAAGTGCAGGTAGAAGGAACTCTTCTTGACGGAACAAAACTTGTATCAGTACATCAACCTATATGTAATAATAACCTATCTGCCGACCTTGCATTATACGGTTCAGGACTTACAAAATCATCAACGCGCATTGAGTCTGACAACTCAATGAATATAATACCGGGAGAAATAACAACTCTTGACAATGATATAGAAATTAATGCCGGCAGAGAAACAATATACGTTGAAGTAAAAAACAATGGCACCCGTGCCGTACAGGTCGGTTCTCACTGCAGCTTTGCAGAAGTCAATAAGGCACTTGCGTTTGACAGACTTAGAGCTATAGGATTCCGCCTCAACATACCGGCAGGAACGGCAGTTCGTTTCGAACCCGGTGATACAAAATCCGTAGAACTTGTAGCTCTTGACGGAGAGAGAAAGATATTCGGAGGAAATTCTCTTATAGAGGGAGAATATGAATCGACAAAAGTGGCTGAAGAGAGAATGAAAGAGAAAGGTTTTATTAATTAAGCAATACAGGAAACTATGGCAACTATTGATAGAAAAAGTTATGCGGATATGTATGGTATTACTACAGGAGATATGGTTACTCTTGGCGATACCGGACTTAAAATAAAGATTGAAAATGATTATACTGTTTACGGAGAGGAGTGTGTCTTCGGTGGCGGTAAGGTGATACGCGACGGGATGGGACAAGCTTCTGGCTTTACAGACAGTGAGATACTTGATCTGGTTATTACAAATGTCATAATTATTGACTATACCGGTATTTACAAAGCTGACGTAGGTATTAAAAACGGGAATATTAAAGCTATAGGGAAAGCCGGAAATCCGCATATTCAACCCAATGTAACTCCGGGAATGATCATTGGTACAATTACAGAGGTTATATCAGGAGAAGGTATGATACTTACTGCCGGAGCGGTAGATACGCATGTCCACTATATTTCGCCTCAACAATCTGACGAAGCTCTCGCTTCGGGCATTACTACATTTGTAGGTGGAGGAACAGGACCTGCGACCGGTACTTATGCCACAACCTGCACATGCGGTCCGTTCTATATACGACGCATGATGGAGGCTACCGACAATATCCCTGTCAATTACGGATTTCTGGGTAAAGGGAATTCATCACAGCCAGAGGCTATTGTATCACAGATTAAAGCGGGAGCCTTAGGACTTAAACTACATGAAGACTGGGGCTCTACTCCTGCAGCTATCAATACCTGCCTTAATATGGCTGATGAATATGATGTACAGGTTTGTATTCACACCGATTCAATCAATGAGTGTGGGTATATTGAAAACACGGTCGACACACTGGGTGGACGTACAATACATACTTATCATACAGAGGGTGCGGGCGGAGGTCATGCACCGGATATCATCACGGCTTGTTCAAATCCGAATATACTACCCTCTTCGACAACTCCGACTAACCCATTCTCTGTAAATACGATAGATGAACATCTTGATATGCTTATGGTATGTCATCATCTTGATAAAAAAAATGAAGAGGATCTGGCTTTCGCTAAAAGCAGAATACGTATGGGAACTATAGGCGCAGAAGATGTTCTTCATGACATGGGTGCTATATCAATATTCACATCAGACTCTCAGGCTATGGGGCGTATCGGAGAAGTTATATGTCGTACATGGCAGATTGCCTCAAGAATGAAAGAGGTAAGGGGGCATCTACCTGAAGATACTTTAGGGTGTGATAATTATCGTGTAAAAAGATATATTGCAAAATACACGATCAACCCAGCTATGGCTCATGGATTCTCGCATGTGGTAGGATCTGTAGAGACCGGTAAGATGGCTGATCTTGTGTTATGGAAACCTTGCTTTTTCGGCTCAAAGCCGGAAACTATAATAAAAGGCGGTATGATTGCTTACGCGCAGATGGGAGATCCTAACGCGTCGATACCTACTCCTGAGCCCTATTTCCCACGTCCTATGTTTGGAGCTTTAGGTAAAGCAGCTGCGGCCAATTCTTGTGTATTTGTTTCTCAGGCGTCATTAGACACTGTTGCTTCTTACGATATAGCAAAGAAAGCTATTGCCGTAAAAGAGTGTCGGACGGTTACAAAGAAAGATTTAAAGCTTAACAATGCCACACCCGATGTGAAGGTAGATCATAGTACTTTTGAGGTTAAAGTCGATGGTGTAAATATAAAATGTGAACCTGCAAAAAAACTTCCTCTGACACAATTATACAATCTGTTTTGATTGATTATGATATTGTGATGCTTCCCGGGTATTAGATATATACAAAAAGATAAGACAGAGCATTAAGTATTAATTACTCTAACGCTCTGTCTTATTATTGTTTGTATAAAAACTTAGCAATGCAAAATTAGTCTTTGAAATAGCTATTATTTTGTTTTAGCTTTAGTCACCATATTTTCATTAGGTGAGATCCATATAGCTACACGTTGATTTTTAGCTCGTCCTTTTGCTGTTTTATTAGAAGCTACCGGGTCGTTCCATCCTTTACCAATTGCTTTCAATCGGCTTGCAGGGATACCCTGATCTTCAAAATAATCCATTACACTCTGAGCTCGTTTTACTGAAAGAGCATAATTGTACTGCTGTTGTCCTGTATGACTTGCGTAACCAACCATAGTCACATAAGTATCAGGGAAATTTTTAAGACTTTTTGCTACTTCACCTAAAACCATTTCTGCTTTAGGAGTTAGTTTTGCTGAATTAAATTTAAATAGAATAGAGTCATTTAATCCAAGCTTAATAGCATCAAGTTTGTTAGGGTCCGGTACTATATCAATAGTAACAATAGTATCACCCTGATCTACGGTATATTCTATTACCTCTAATGCATGGATTAACTCTTTTTGTTGGGATTTCATACTTTTACCAACATTTCGTGTAACCTCCATTGTAATAGGGGCAACAATTACTACACCTACTGCTGTATCCTGTGCACTTGTATTTGCGCTCATGCCTGGTGCCGGAGCAACTTTTTTAGAGTGACAGGCTACAATCATCATCAAGCTGCATACAACAGCCATCGTTCTCACAATTACCTTTTTCATAACTCCGAAAATATTCGTTAATCGATTAAATGTTATTACATTTAGTGTTTATACATAACTAATAACGCAGGCATAATTAAAAGAGTTCATGCCTTTTATTGCTTATTTATTATTATCCCCGTTTTTTTCTGATTTATGAACAACTTTTTCATTATGTTTTTGGTTAATATGCGACTTAACACCTACATCATCAAGTTGTTTAAAGAAATCGGGATTTTTATCCAGCTCCTCTCTCAAAGATTCAGCCACCTGCTCATGCACCTCCAGATCGTCCTGGTTAATAAGTTCTCTGCCAACCGGATAATCTGTATATTTAGGATAATCCTGATATTCTTTGATTAATTTTAAAACCTCATCTTTTGTCATATTATATAGCATTATGGTTTATATATTATTATAACAATGTAAAAACACAAGAGGTTTGATTTGTGTTATATAAATATTACAAACCTAAAAAGCTAAACACATGTCGGTCAGAAACATATCTTTATATGCATTGATAATCATATCATTTTTATCATGTACAAACAAAAACAGTAACGATAACACAGCAAAGATTGCCGATTCGATAAGACTTAAAGCGGCTGAAATAAAAGACGCCGTTGTCGTTTCTTCGGCATATGTAAGTACGATGAAAGCGGAGGCTTCGGGAATTTCGATGAATATTTACCAACTAATAGACGGTAAACCCGGTTTTACCATAACAAAACCGGAAACTTCCAATAAAAATATTCTGCTGAGCATTGCAGCTTCATTTACAGGGAAAGATCTTGCAAGTATTATGGGTCAACATGTAGTAGACGGAGTGAAGATGAGCGGCTATGGAAAACCGAATGGATATTGCGTAATATTAGGAAAAAAGATGCTTATAAAGGAAGCGTCTGATTCTCTGCAATACTATACAGATAAGGCGGTATCTGACAAAGGGGATCTATTCCGTCAGGAGCTACTTGTTATTAACGGAGAGGCTGTGCCGTGTAAACTATTCAAGGCGGCTGTGCCACTTAGGGCTATTGCTATTTATAAAGGCCTGCCTACGGTTATTGAAACTGACGGCGCGGCAACTATTTCTGATTTCACAAAGGCTCTGGTTACTCTTGGAGTTTCAGACGCTCTATATGCCGATATGGGTGGATGGAGCTATGGATGGTACAGAGATAAAGATGGTAAGAATACTCACTTGGGAGTACTTACTCCAAATACAAATAATCAGACGAACTGGTTTGTTTTCGAAAAATAACAGGCTATTAATATTATAGAAAGGAGAGGCTGTCTAACAAGTTTAGTCAGTCTCTTTTTTATGTAAAAAAAATGGATGATCCGTGCCTTTTCAAAAATCTCCCAACCAATACTATATAT
>CAMTOT010000057.1 GCA_947074165.1 uncultured Bacteroidales bacterium | reverse complement strand
GTAAGAATTATAGATATCGATACTGTCAAGAGACTCACTTTTGACTGAAAACAATCCTATAGATATTAACTGAAAAGTGCGCCATTTTTGAATGACTATATTTGAAAAGTAATATTCAACTATTTAAATTACAATCGTTTGTAACTTATATCTAGTAATATGAGTAGTGCTAACTTGGGTTGAAACAGAACGCTTTTCTAAAGTAAAATCTACACTATAATCGGGATTAGCTTTCATTTTACTCCGTATCGCAATATCATTGAATAGTTTACGAGGACAAAGAATACCTAAACTTTCACCAAGTTTCGGAAACTTCTTCATAAGGCGTTCTTTCAGAAGATGAAGTCGCAAAGGATGCATCTCGTTATCGTAATAAGCAAACTATTACTCAAACATAATTTGATTATTACGTTCTCCCTTTACTATGGTAGTGGCTTCTGTTCCGCCATTGTCTTGTAATTCAATTGAAATTATTGTTCTGTTCATATTTACAAATTTTTCTTATTCTATATCTGAGAACTTTGGAAGTATAAGTAAATGATTTATAGTAGTATTAGTAAAGCGTTTATTCTATTGCTCAGATGAAAAACTTATTCTAATTTTGCGGTATAACACTAAATAATCAGAATTATGCATAGCATACGTTTTAATGAAGAAGATTTTAACGGCTACTTAGAACAACTCATTGAATCAGGCAGATTGGATTCAATGAAATCAGGCATTACAAAATTAGTGATAGACAAAGGATATGATGCTCTGTCTCTTAAACAAAGAAAGGTATTTGACTATATGATAGACACAAATACTGTTGAGAGTTGTGAACGTTGTGGATGTGATATTCCTTGGTGCGAAATGCTTGAAGCTCTTGATAATGGCGGCTATTGTAGTTACTGCCAGCATATGATGGAGAAGTTGAAAAATGAGTAAGAAATAACGGGAATAGCTATTAAGGTTATTCCCGTTACTGTTTAATCAGTTATTATAAAACAGACAAACTCATTTAGGGTAATGTCGTAAATAATTACCTTGTATTATTAAGCTCACATTATACAGTTGATATAATTTTCTCCTTCATATAATCTCTTACTTCAATAAGTCCATTTATAATCCTGTCAAGTTGTTCATTATCCGGTGTGGTGTATCCTTTGCTGTCGAAAGTGCATATAGATTCAAACTTCTGTATGAATTTTGCATTTTCTGCCATACTCTCATTAAGTCCGTCATCATAAACTTTCGCTTCTTTAAACATAGCCCATGGAGTATGATGCTCGGGTTCTGTGCCATAGTGTGAAAGCAGGGATGCATAAAGCTTCTCAAAACACATTATAGAAATATTAAAAAGCAGAGCATTATCAAATCGGCTTGGTTTGACAAGATGTCTTTCCAGAGTTTTTAAATATCCCTGTGCATCGGCAAAAAGTTCGGCTGACTGCTGTTCCCATGAAATAAAGTCCATAAGCGGTAAACATTAAAAAGTGAATCTCAAACAGTTTATTCTATCATCCTTGTGTAGAAATACATAGGAGTGTCTCCCTCTTGAAATCCCAGCTTTGTGTATGTATGCTGAGCTGTGGGGTTATCTTTTCTGACTTCAAGAGTTAGTTTTCCGAATTTATTTCTTTCAGCTATCTCAATAAGTTGAGAGATCATACGTCTTCCCCATCCATTATTTCTATATTCCGGTTCGATATATACATCGTGAATGTTCATCATCGGTTTTACAAGGAAAGTAGAGAAGTTAATGAAAGCGATAACGTAACCTATTATTTTTACGTTTTCAACGGCAAGCATGACTATGCAGTTCGGATTAGACTCGAGTCCGTCGAGAAGATATAACTTTTGACGTTCACTCACTATCTGTCCCCCTCCCATAGGGTCGGAGATGTATGAGTTCACCATTTCACATAATCTCTTGCAGTGATACGGATTAGTAAAGTCGCATAATAAAAAGCTTGCAGATGAAGGTCTGAAATCTAAATTCATAAGCTAAAAATGTTACATATTAACAAACTGAGGATAGTTGATAGTTTTTTTCTCATCAAACATTATGTTCTGGACCTTAAATCGTTTTGGGTCAATGAGATATTTTCTGATGCGCAGCCCCATCATTCGTTCGGTGATACCCAGCGAAGATGCCGCTTTAGCCATGTTGCCTTTAGTTGAAATGAGAGCATCCTGAAGAATCTGCTTTTCGATTTTTCCCAGTATAGTGTCGAGTGTACCGCTATGTTCGGTCTGACTTGACAATGCGTTTTGAATGGTCGGAGGCAGATTATGTGTGTGTATTACACCGTCTGAGGATAGTATACAGCATCTTTCTATGCAGTTTTCAAGCTCACGTATATTACCCGGCCAGTGATAAACCAGCAAAGCGTCTATAGCTGAGGCTGTAATACGTCTTATGTTTCCGTTATTTATCTTATTATATTTCTCAATAAAATGATCAACAAGAGTTGGTATGTCGTGAAGTCTTTCACGCAAAGCGGGTATATATAGAGGAAATACATTTATGCGGTAGTAAAGATCCTCACGGAATATGCCGTTGGAGATCATCTCTTCAAGGTTTTTGTTTGTAGCACATATAATCCTCACATCTACTTTTATGCTCTTTGTGCTGCCTATGCGCTCAATCTCTTTTTGCTGTATGACGCGAAGGAGTTTTACCTGAGTGGAAAGAGGGATGTCGCCAAATTCATCAAGAAAGATAGTACCACCGTCTGCAGCTTCAAACCGTCCAATTCTCTGGTTGTTAGCTCCCGTAAAAGATCCCTTTTCATGACCAAACAACTCGCTTTCTATAAGATTATCCGGCAGGGCCGCGCAGTTTACTTTTATAAACGGTTTATTACTTCTTTTGCTGCTATAATGTAATGCATCCGCTATCAACTCTTTACCCACACCGCTTTCTCCTCGTATTAATACGGTAGTCTGTGTTGGAGCCACACTTTTGATAAGAGAGAATACTTCCTGTAGTTTCCCGGAATTGCCGACTATAGAAGAGAAGGCATGTTGTGTAATAGCTTCTTTAAGAATAAGGTTTTCTTTTTGAAGCTCTTCAATAGCTTCACGGTTTTTTTGTCTGCGTCTTACTGCCCGCGCAATCATAGACCCGACTATTGACAGCAACTGCATGTTTTCTTTAAAATTAGGCACGCCGTGATAAACTTTGTGTATGCTCAGTGCCCCTATTACCTCATTTTTATCAATAAGAGGTATACACAAAAATGATACATCAAGATCGTTGATTTTAAAAGGCAGCCCCATTTTATTAGAGAACTCTTTTGAATCGCATATGCATGGTACTATAACTGTCGTCCCGTCTTTAATAACCTTACCAATAACTCCTTCTCCGGGGGTATAGGTAATATGACTGATATCTTTCCCGCTCACACCATAAGCGCCTTCGACATATATAAGACCTTTCTTTCTGTTAAGTACTGAAATAATAATTACATCAGCTTTAAGTTGCCTTTGCAACATACTCAGGACATTGTCGAGACTGATGTCATTTGAGTTTAACTCATTGCTTATCTCAAGTAATAAATTAAGATTGTTTTTTACCTCACATACGTCTTTTGAAAGATTGTTACATAAACTCCTCATAATTCATAAGTATTTTGATTGTAGATATGTGGTAATAATAACAAAAGTAATCAAAAATACTTTTATATGTAACAAAATGACAATAAAAATAGATAAATAATAAAACAATGTTTTTGATTGTCGGTTTGTTCTTGCATAATGAAAGTAATATGTTGTTACCTGATTGTATGATTTAAGTTAAAAGCTACGAAAATGTAACTGTAGTCTTATTTGTTGATAATGCTAATATGCTGAAAATTAACTATGTGTATTTTTTGGCATACTAATGGATTATTTATAAACAAGAAATTATAAGTATATGGTTGGAGGTTTTAAGATAGTCGGGGCTATAGCTATTTATAAAGGAGAAGAACTATTCTTTTCTGGGATACATTACAGCCTTCTTAAACTTATAATACAAGAAGGCTCTATCAATTCGGCGGCAAAACATAAAGGAATTCCTTATAATCAGGCGTGGAATCTGATTGATAAACTTAATAAGATGTCGCCGGTCCCGATTGTAGTAAGACAAAAAGGTGGTGTAAGCGGAGGTGGATGTCAGGTTAGTGAATATGGAAGAGATTTAGTGAAAATATTTGAGAATAAGCTTTATAGCTTTGATAAAACGGTCATGGATCTGAATGAGGATCTTGACGCATGTATTATGTGATTTTTTTGCAAAGCGTTATCTGGAAAAGATATATCGATCTATTAATTAGTTGTTTAAGGTGTTAATTAAAAATGTTGTGTTATGAGAATTAAAAGATTATTGTTTGTGCTCATGTTTGTCAGTTGTGCTTTGAGTGCAAGATCACAGAAGCTGTCGGTATTTGGAGAAATTCGTCCAAGAGCTGAGTATAGGGAGGGGTATGGTAAGCCGTTGAAAGAGACCGAAGGGGCAGCGGTATTTGTCCAGCAGCGCTCTCGTTTCGGGGCTGCATTTTCAAACAGTCTGATTAAAATGCAGATTACGCTCCAGGACTCGCGCACATGGGGCGAGGCTGCTCATAACGCAGATATTGCGTCTGTAAATATTTACGAGGCATGGGCTGAGATTCTTGTTTCTCCCGGTCTTACCATTAAGGCAGGTAGGCAGCCATTGAAATATGACGACAGAAAGTTGTTTAGTCCGGCTAACTGGAGTGTGACGGGTAATACTCATGATGTGTTTACTTTAAAGTATAATTATGATAATGATTTTCTGGCGGATGCATCAGTCGCTTATGGTAATAATTCAGGTATATCAAAAGAGACATTGTATACACCGGGAATGAAATACAGGATGATGGGCATATTATGGTTTTCAAAAAAGCTTGCCAAACCGCTTACTCTTACAGCTATAGGAGTGGTTATGTCTAATCAGGATACTATATCATGCGGAGGCAAAGTTAATTATAAAGAAGCAAAATTTTACAGTAACTATACTATAGGGGGGACATTGAATTATACTCCTGAGAGCATACCTCTTAGAGTATCTCTTGAAGGTTACATGCAGTCGGGAAAATATAATGTGAAAGGTTCACTCGATAAAATGGGCGGCACGTATCTTATAGCTGACGCGAAATATTCTCTTACTCCCTTTTTAGCTATAAAAGGGGGATATGAATACCTATCGGGCGATGATGACGGATCAGATGGAAAGGTCTGTGAGTTTAAACACCTATTCAGAGGCAACCATGACTTCAACGGTTCTATGGATTATTGGAATTCGACGGGAGCAAACGGACTTAAAGATATATATGGTGGGTTAGTTTTGAAATTTAATAAAAAGCGCACCTCTGCCGATATTACTTATCATTCATTTACCTCTGCTGTAGATGTTGATGCCATGGATGGGAAAAGTCTTGGATCGGAGATAGATATAACATTAAAGCATACTGTCAGTCAGTGGCTTTCTCTTGAGGGAGGATGGAGCTATTATGCCGTAAATGATAATGTGCGCACAGTAAAAGGTATGGCAGGGAAGGATACGCGCGGAGCTACATGGGCATATATAAGCATGTCTGTAAAACCGTCTGTAATAGTGGGATTAAAATAAATCAGATTAAAAACTTTGTAAAGAATAATTATTATGAAACGTTTACTTATTACTCTATTTCTTATCCTGTTTTGTAGCAGCGTAATATTCGCGCAGCAGGTAAATGTAGCGGCAGCCGCCAATTTGAGATTTGTGCTTGAAGAGCTTAAAACAGAATATCTGAAGGAACACCCCTCAAGCAAAGTGAATATAACTTTTGGTAGTTCGGGCAATCTTGTGCAGCAGATCCTTAACGGAGCTTCATTCGATCTGTTTATGGCAGCCGACAATGAGTTTCCGGTAAAGTTGAAAGAGAAAGGCGTGACGTATGGAGAGATGAAGACTTATGCTTTCGGCAAACTGGCAATGTATAGTACGACACTTGATCTAAGTAGCGGAGTAGACGTGCTTGCAAATGAGTCAATAAAGAAAATATCAATAGCAAAGCCCGAAACAGCACCTTATGGCGACAGGGCAGTGGAGTTGTTGAAAACAATAGGGAAGTATGATGAGCTAAAGCCAAAGATTGTGTTTGCCGATAATATCTCGCAGGCAGCGCAATTTGCATTTACAGGGAATGCTGAGATTGGATTTGTAGCCCTTTCTTTAGCTTTAGCTCCCGATATGCAGGGTAAAGGTTATTTTACTATTGTCGATCAGTCTCTTTACAAGCCGGTCGAGCAGGCGTGTATCCTTATCAAGCAGAAAGCCGCTTGCCCGGAGGCGCGCAAGTTTATGGCTTATCTTCTATCACCTGCCACTAAACCAATCTGGGATAAATACGGATATTCGTCGCCGTTATAAAAAGTTACATTTATGTAGTAAATCAGAAGGTATCTTACATTTTTTGTAGGGTGCCTTCTTTGGTTTTATATATGATGTTTTATTGTTTGTGTATTGTATGTTGTTGTTAATTAGTGGTTTGGTGATTTATGTTTTGTTTTGTGTGATTTTTTGGCACGTATTTTTCATATATATAAGAGAACGGAGTTAGTTCGGTACACATTACAAAAAATTAAATATTTAAGGTTATGAGAAAGATTGCTATTTACGGAAAAGGTGGTATCGGTAAGAGCACCACAACACAAAACACAGTAGCCGGTCTGGCTGAAATTGGAAAGAAAGTTATGGTAGTAGGTTGCGACCCCAAAGCAGATTCCACACGTCTGCTGCTTCACGGTCTTGCTCAGAAAACGGTACTTGATACACTTCGTGATGAAGGTGAAGATGTCGATCTTGACGATGTTATGAAAACCGGATTCTGTAATACCAGCTGTGTTGAATCCGGAGGTCCTGAACCGGGAGTAGGATGTGCCGGCAGAGGTATAATCACTTCAATCAATCTACTCGAACAGCTTGGTGCTTATGATGCGGATAAACAACTTGATTATGTATTTTATGATGTACTTGGTGACGTAGTTTGCGGTGGATTCGCAATGCCGATACGTGACGGAAAAGCACAGGAGGTATACATCGTATGTTCGGGTGAGATGATGGCCATGTATGCAGCCAACAATATCTGTAAGTCAATCTCTAAATTTGGGAAAGTAGGAGCTGTACGCCTTGGCGGACTTATCTGCAACTCCCGTAAGGTTGATAATGAGGCTAATATGATACAGGAGTTTGCAAAGAAACTTGGTACTCAGATGATCCATTTTGTACCGCGTGATAATATGGTACAGCATGCAGAGATAAACCGTAAGACGGTTATTGACTATGCGCCGGAGCATCCTCAGGCAAATGAATATCGCTCACTTGCCAACAAAATAAACGACAATCAGATGTTTGTAATCCCTACGCCGCTTCCGATGCATGAGCTGGAAGAGTTGCTTGTAAGTTTCGGTATATTAAACTAATCAAAAATTGACATTATGTATCTTTTAAGAGCTATAGTAAGACCCGAAAAATCACCGGCGGTAATGACCGCTTTATTCAACGCGGGATTTCCGGCGGTAACAAAATTATCCGTATTCGGGCGCGGACGCCAGCGCGGACTGAAAGTAGGTAACGTAACATATGACGAGTTGCCTAAAGATCTGCTTATGATCGTTATTCCACAGAGTGATAAAGATTATGTAATAGAGACTATTATGGAAGCTGCCCGTTCAGGTCCGGAAGGTCAGTTTGGCGACGGTAAGATATTTGTCACACCCGTCGAAGAGACCTATACAATATCAAGCGGCAGATTGGAAAAATAATTAAAAGCAGATTCAATGAAGTTAATACTTGCCATAATAAGGATTGCCAAGATGCAGGAGACAAAATCCGCATTACAGGCTGCCGGGCTGCCTTCATTTACCGCTATGCCGGTCCTGGGAAGGGGAAACGGGCATGGCGATATGGAAAAAGCCCATAATTACGACGCGGAGCACCGGGATCTTATACAGGAGGTGCCAAGGCTTAAATCAAAACGTATGATTACGCTTGTTGTGACAGATGAGAATAAAGATAAGGCTGTCGAGACATTAATAAAAGCCAATCAGACGGGAGCAAGCGGCGACGGTAAAATATTTGTAATTGACAATGTCGATTCTGTACATATCAGAACGGCCGAGTCGGGTGATAAAACGCTTGATTAAAATTTAAGACAATGGAAAAAGATATACTTAGCCCTCTTAGCACCTTTAAAGAGGAGGTGCTGGATATTTATCCGAAGAAAGTAGGAAAGAAAAGAGATAAAGCCATTGTTTTTGGCGATCCGGATAATATACCTCAGATTCAGGCAAATGTGCGTACCGTACCAGGTATTATTACGCAGAGAGGTTGTACATACGCCGGATGTAAAGGGGTAGTTCTTGGGCCTACAAGAGATATTATTAATATAACTCACGGACCGATAGGTTGTGCTTTTTACTCATGGCTTACACGACGTAATCAGACACGTACGGATCAATATGATACAAACTACATCCCTTACGCGTTCTCTACAGATATGCAGGATTCGAATATTGTATTCGGAGGGGAAGAAAAACTGAAAGCAGCTATACGTGAGGCTTACGAGCTATTTCATCCGCGTGCGATAGCAATCTTTTCAACCTGTCCGGTAGGACTTATTGGTGATGATGTGCATCGCGTGGCGCGTCATATGATGGAAGAGATCGGTAACGGCATAAATATTTTCGGATTCTCATGTGAGGGATACCGTGGTGTATCACAGTCGGCGGGTCATCATATTGCCAATAACCAGCTTTATAAACATTTGATAGGACGTGATGATACGGTAACGGGTAGTTTAAAATACCGTATAAACGTGCTTGGGGAATATAATATCGGAGGTGACGCATTCGCGATAGAGACACTTCTTGAGAAGTGCGGCATACAGTTGGTGGCTACTTTTTCGGGCAACTCCTCACTCGATCAGTTCCAGACAGCTCATACAGCCGACTTAAATCTTGTAATGTGTCACCGTTCGATAAACTATGTAGCGGAGATGATGGAGACTTCATTCGGTATACCGTGGATGAAAGCCAATTTTATTGGGGCTGAGGCGACAGCCAAGACTCTACGCAAAATAGGTAAATACTTTGGTGATGAGTCTCTTTGTTTAAAAATAGAAGAGGTTATAACCGAAGAGATGAAAGAAGTAGAGGCGGCAGCTCAGCAGGCGATGAAGAAGACGAAAGGCAAAACAGCTATGCTGTTTGTGGGCGGGTCAAGAGCTCATCATTATCAGGAACTGTTTAATGAGTTGGGTATGATAACACTTGCAGCCGGGTATGAGTTTGGTCACAGAGATGATTATGAAGGTCGTCGTGTTATACCAAGTATTGTGATTGACGCGGATAGTCGCAATATAGAGGAGATTACGGTTACTCAGGATCCGACACGTTATAACCCACGTAAAACTAAAGAAGAGATTGAAGCACTGACAGCTGAAGGGCTTGAGTTTAACGGCTACGAGGGTATGATGGCTGAGATGAAAAAGGGAACTCTTATCATTGACGACCTTAGTCATTATGAGATGGAAAAACTGATAGAACTTTATCATCCTGATATATTCTGTGCCGGTATAAAAGAGAAATTCTGTGTTCAGAAGATGGGTATACCTCTTAAACAGCTTCATAATTACGACTACGGCGGTCCTTACGCTGCGTTTGAAGGAGCTATAAACTTCTACAATGATATAGAGCAGATAGCTTGCTGCACTATATGGAAGGAGATAAAGGCGCCATGGGAAAAAGAAGCTTATGTAGAAGCTACTTACGCTTATTGAGTTTTATAAACTAATTTGTTGATATTATGCTACTAAAACATACAACTCCGAAAGAGATAGATCGCAAGTCTCTCACAATTAATCCGGCAAAGACCTGCCAGCCGATAGGCGCAATGTATGCAGCTTTCGGATTAAACGGATGTCTGCCTCACAGCCATGGGTCGCAAGGGTGCTGCGCATATCATAGAAGTACGCTGACACGTCATTTTAAAGAGCCAATAGTGGCATCGACATCATCATTTTCCGAAGGTTCATCTGTATTTGGTGGGTCAGCCAACCTTGTACAGGCCATCGATACTATATTTAATGTATATGATCCGCTTATAGTAGCGGTGCATACTACATGTCTGTCAGAGACAATAGGTGATGACCTTACTCAAATTATATCAAAAGCGGCAGAGGAGGGTAAAATACCGGAAGGGAAAATGGTTATCCATTGTAATACACCATCTTATGTAGGAAGTCATGTGACAGGTTATTCAAATCAGGTGGTGGCATTTGTGAAGTTCTTTTCTACATCTACAATGAAGAAACGTAATGCTGTAAACCTTGTAGCCGGGTGGATGGAGCCTTCGGATATGCGCGAAATAAAAAGAATGGCAAAGGAGATGGAAGCCCGTACTATAATGTTCCCCGATATGACAGGAGTGCTTGATACGGGGCTGACCGGCAAATACACTATGTATCCTCACGGCGGAACAACTCTTTCAGACATGAAGGCGACAGGTGACAGCCGTTTCACAATAGGTCTGGGTGAGTATTGCACTACAGATGCCTGTATCAAACTTGAAAATAAATGTAAAGTTAAGTTTGAGGTTGTGGATATCCCTATCGGTCTTAAGGCTACCGACCGCTTTGTAATGTCACTGAGCCGCCACGCTAATGTGCCGGTGCCGGATTCTATTACAGAAGAACGATCCAAACTACTTGACCTTATTGCCGATAATCAGAAATATTTTTATGGCAAAAGAGTAGCGTTGTTTGGAGATCCTGATACACTTGTGCCACTTACGGAGTTTCTTATATCACTTGATATGAAGCCTGTATATATTGTGACCGGAACACCGGGAAAAGGATTTGACGAACGTATGGCTACACTGCTTAAAGATATACCGGAGGCTAAATATATGAGCGGAGCCGGAGCTGATATATTCCGTCTGCACCAATGGATAAAGCAGGAGGGCGTGGATATGCTTATAGGTAATACTTACGGAAAGTATATTTCACTTGATGAAAATATCCCTTTTATCCGTTTCGGTTTCCCTATAGCGGACAGAGCGGGACATAATTATTTTCCGAAAACAGGATATGTGGGGGCTACTAATCTGACTATCCAGATTCTTAATGCGTTGATGGATTATCAGGACAGGACTTGCCCGGAAGAAAAGGTAGAATTCCAGATGTGATTCTGCCGGGTAGATGTAAACCGGAGGGCAGTCTGAGAGGATTGTCCTCCTTAATCTTTTAAATGAAAAAATTATGGACAACATACTGAAAGAAAGGATTAATCAGGTATCCCGGGTAGGTTCTGCACAAAAAGAGATTGAGTGCGGCAAGGTTAGTCTGGCAGGTTCGGTTAGTCAGAGAGCATGTGTTTTTTGCGGCTCAAGAGTTGTATTATATCCTATCGCCGATGCTATTCATATTATACATGGGCCTATAGGGTGCGCTGCGTATACATGGGATATCCGAGGCTCTTTATCTTCCGGTCCTGAACTTCACAGGCTGAGCTTTTCAACAGATCTTAGAGAACGCGACGTGGTATTCGGCGGTGTTGATAAGCTAAGCAATGCTCTTAGCGAATTAATAGATAAACATACTCCGAAAGCAGCCTTTGTTTATACTACATGTATAGTTGGTGTTATAGGCGATGATGTAGAGTCTGTATGTTCCCGTATGGAAAAGGAGAAAAATATACCGGTCATACCAGTACAGGCACCGGGATTTCAGGGATCTAAGAAAGACGGATACCGCGTCGCTTGTGAAGCGTTATCTAAACTTGTAGGAACGC
>CAMTOT010000056.1 GCA_947074165.1 uncultured Bacteroidales bacterium | reverse complement strand
ACCTATAACCTTCTGATCCGTAGTCAGATGCTCTATTCAGTTGAGCTACGAAGCCGTTAAGCTTTTGAAAAATAAATTAGTGACCTCGATAGGATTCAAACCTATAACCTTCTGATCCGTAGTCAGATGCTCTATTCAGTTGAGCTACGAAGCCATGTGCATTATTTCTCTATTGCGATGCAAAGGTAGTGATATTTCGCACATCTGCAATACCCTGCTTATAATTATTTTTATCTTAATTTTGACATTTGGTCCAATCTTGTTTGTAATCAAACATTTGCGCTAATATTTTTTTTTATTTATTTTCTCATTTTTTGCTTTGGATTGCCAAAAGTGTGGTATTTGAATGAAAAACCATCTTATGCGCTACTGCCGGACTAAATAAACGAGAGAAGATATTACGTTTATGTGTAGGTAATACCAACAGGTCAATACCGTTGTCTTTTATAAAAGTATTTGTGTTTTCTAGAAGATCTTCCTGGCTCATTTTGGTATATTCTATTGATATTTGAGGGAATTTGTCACTGAAAAGTCGCTCTGCATCTTCTTCTTTTGCATAAATACTCTTTGTATCATCATCATAAAGTATTGTCATTGATATTGTTTTACCGGCAAAACCGTCAATAGATAACATTGTTTGAAAACAATCAGCATCTCTGGGATCAAAATTTGTTATAAATGATATTTTATTTACGGACTTTAACGTACAAACATGTGAGTCTTCTGGAACTGCAAAGACAGGACATAATGATGTATCTATCACTTCAGCCGTCACACTACCAAGCAAATCACTTTCTTTCTGAGAATTGCCTCTAGTTCCCATTACTATACAGTAAGCCTCTGTCCTTTTAGCCAGTCTATTTATAACTTCTTCTGGAATACCGTCTATAACTTTATAATCAAATTTTACGTCCGGTAACTGACCTGATAAAATATTATTTTTAATTGCGGATATAAACTGCTCCATTTGCCTGTCAATCTGCATATGCATATTAGTAACAAACTCTTCATCCGGATAATCAAAACTTGACGAAGCAAGCTCTGTATATGTATAATCTGCAATTGGCACAAAATTAGCATGTATAAATAAAACTACGCCATCACAATAATTTGCAATATCAAAGGCCAGTTCTGCAGCCTTAAATGAATATTCAGAGAAATCCAACGGTACCAATACTGTCTTTCCATTTTCCTGCATAACAATATATTTTGGGATATATTTATAATATGACATAAAGCATATTCTGTTATTGCTTTATAAAATAAAAACCCCGCAAAACATAATTTGTTCTACGGGGTTATCTTTTATTATTTTAATTATTAAGATTGGGTCCTGCTTTCCTCTAAAATTTTTTCCGCCATCTCAAGGATAGTCGTATCATCAAGGACAACACAACCGCCATCCGGACCTGGCTCAATATGTAATCCACAATTCGAACCATACTCATAATCTGTCCCTCCAAAATAGTTACGCACCGTTTGAACTGTGGTATGCAGCTCATCGGCAATTCTGTGGATTGAACCCTCTGGCAGACTCTCTTTGATTCTACGCAGTTCATTGAATGAAATCGTTTTTATCATGGCCGTAATTTTTAAATGATTTACAAAATAATTTAATTTTATATTTATAAATATAACCTCTATGAATGAGTTTTCCTATTAAAAATTTAGCTTTTGCTTGTTTTTATGTTTATGAACATAACTAACAATCTCAGACAAAAAACCATTGTAATATGTTCACATTTTGCATGTTAGATTATATTAATTTTTATTTAGAGTGAACAAAAGAAGGTGCTCCTGGTGTATTTCCTATTTCAATATCTGACATAACTATATTCTCGGCATTTTTAATACTTATCGCATTCTTAGCATTATCAAGCTTAAAATCGTTAAAGTATATATTTTTTACCTTTTCTGTCGGAAACCCCTGAATCACCAATCCATTATTGGCTGCACTCTTTCCTCTAAGCTTATTAACATATATATCATTAATCTTCGTTGCGTGCCCTGAGCCTTCATTATGATAAAAAGAAGTTATATAAAAAAGATCTTCTACGTCTGAAAACTCAACATTATCGATATAGATATCTTGGATATACCCTCCTCTATCAGGATTGGATTTCATATAAATTCCCCTTTTACAGTAACCTGTATTAGTACAATTCTCAACAAAAACATTCCTCACGCCTGCTGACATTTCGCTGCCTATTACAACTCCGTGAAGTCCTTTAAAATAACAATTCCTTATAATTATATTTTCAGATGGCATAGCCGTGGTTCTGCCCTCATTGTCACGTCCCGCTTTAATTGCTACATTATCATCACTATTATTAAAGTGAATATTTTCTATTAGAATATTCTTTGAGTATTCAGGGTCAAAACCATCGTTATTGGCATTTTGTGAATCAAAACGTATGCCTCTGGCTGTTATATTACTGCTTTTAAGAAAATGGATACACCAAAAAGGGGAATTAATCAAAGAAAAATTCTCAAGCAAAATATTTTCACACTCATAAAATTGCATCAGCTGAGGTCTTAGAAAAAAGCCGTCGCCGAAGTTTCTCTCTGAAAGTGGCACATTATTATGATTCATCTCTCTAGTGAGCATCTGACCCGGCTTTTGCACCGCACGCCATTCGCTAAACCCGCCTGCACCATTTCCGTTTATTGTACCTTCTCCTGTTATAATTATATTTCTCTGTTTGTAAGCATATATAAGCGGGCTATAGTTATTGACAAATGTACCTTCCCAGCTTGTTGGAACCAATGGTAGATAATGCTCTGGATTCTGAGAAAATATAAGCTTTGCGTCTTTCTCTATATCAAGGCATACATTACTTACAAAATGGATTGGACCATTAACTATATATACACCGGCAGGAACAACGATTCTTGCTCCTCCTGATTTTTCCGCTTCCAACATAGCCAAATCAAATGCCGGTTTGCAGTCCGTAACAGAATCTCCTTTAGCGCCAAATGAGGTAACTAACAACTGGGATTGGGGTATAACTGGGGGAACTATATTAGATAATATATCCTCAATTTTCTCCTCTCTTGTTTTTTCATTATTTTGCTGTGGTACACTTACACAAGCGATAAATGATAACGCAATGCATGCATAGATAATTTTTCTCATATATTTAATTTATAAGTAGTATCGTGTTTAAACAATAAAGATAATATTAATAAATAAAAGTCCCGTAAAGCAAATTTTTATTAATGCTATACGGGACCTTTATAAATCTTTGATTATATCGGACGAGTTGTGTAGAATTCAAGAAAAGGGGATAATATGGCTATAACTATAAATGTAACGACAATTATTATAACAGCCGGACGTGTGTCTTCTCTATCATATGGAGGTTCCGGATACATAATAAATGAAGTGTAATATAATCGTCGATGAATAGTGATGTACAAATAATATACAAGATAAGCGACAGCAACCCCTATCATAGCCCCTACCAATACATCACCAGGATAATGCACTCCCATATATAGCCTCGAGTAAGAATTAATTATTGCCCACCCAAATACAAATATACTTAGCCACTTTTTCTTAAATACAAGACTCACTAATGTAGCAAAACCTATACTGTTGCCGGCATGCGAAGATACAAAACCATACATACCGCCTCTGTATTCGTTTACTATTGTCAAGATACCTTCCAGCTCAGGCTCTCTTGACGGACGCAGTCTTTCAAAGAATGGCTTAAAGAACGAAGAAGCTATCTGATCACATAATATAACTGTAAGAATTATCATTAGCAGTAAAAGAAAACCCTCTTTTAATCCGGCTCTGAGCTGATTTCCACCCAAATGACCACGAATACCTGCAAAAGCAGGCTTAAACAACATATATATAAAAACCAATGCGGTTGGTATCCAGACAACCTTGCCTGTTACCAACCACATAAATGAGTTCCAATATTCCGATCCGTTGCCATTTAAAACTATAAGCAGTTCTTTGTCTAATCGGTCTAAGTATTCTATCATGTTTAAATTTTTTCTATCGAAGAGCTTTGTAGCCAGCCCACATTACCATCGGCAATCTCTATCTCGCTCCAGTTACTTAAAGTTGATTTAACTTTTACTTTAGTTCCCTCATGTATAACAAAAAGTTCGGTGCCACTATCAGCCGGGGAACCTTTTACTGTAACTGTAGGCGACATCACAACAGCAAATTCTCTCTTCTCTATTTTTTCTTTCTGCGAAGATGCAAAAATATTTGCAAATATGCTAATACATAATAAAACAAAGCCTCCAAAGAATCCAATCTTCCTAACTACTAATATCTTATTAAACACATATAATGCTATCGCAATAATTGCAAGAATGAAACTTCCGGCTGCTATATAAGCCCATTCATTACTGCTTAAAGTCTCTTTAATAGAATCATACCACTGCGATATAAAGAATTTACCAACGGGTTCTATTTTATCTATAACCTGACTCTGTGCCATTGCAAGATTAAATTTTGCATCGGCGTCATTCGGATCCAGCAGCAAAGCTCTTTCATAATAAAGAATTGCCTGCGCAATATCTTTATCTTTAAAATAGGCATTACCAATATTATAATATAATGAAGCAGAAACTCCATCTTTAGAGGCAAGCTCCTTATACAATTCTATCGCTTGTGTAAAATTTCCGTTTGAATAAGCTGCATCAGCCTGCTGCTGCATGGTCTGAGCATACATAAAGGAGCTTATCATAACAGAAAGAACTATAAATATTATCTTTTTCATCATTTTTACCTCCTAAACTTATTTACGGATTATATTTTCCATTTTATTAATAGCCGAAACTGTCGAATCATATATTCTGTCCATCGCCTCATCACTCTGAGCCGGAGCGTATTTGGCAAATTCACATGTTGACATTATATCCATAAACTCTTTAATAAGTGTATCATCGACTCCTTTAGAGCGTAATTCTACTTCAATATTATCTTTGTTAAGCACAGACAAAGGCATATTAAGTTTATCGCTAAGATAGCCCCATATAGCTTTTATCATCTCATCATAAAACATCTCTTTATTATGCTCTTTTAAAAACTTAGAAGCTGATTTAAGTCGTTTTGCTGCTACTTTATTTGCCTTTTTTGTCTTCATCAGAGCAATATTAGCATTCTCCTTAGCCTGCTTTCTATAAATATAGAAGAAGCTTATAAATATCAAACTCGAGCTTATGTAATAAAGCCAGTAGATAAATGTACCCCAGATAGGCTCTTCATCTTTTGTCAAATCAAGATTACCTGTTCGTATATATCTAATATCGCTCCCTAGCATCTTTACTGCTTCCTGATTGGCAGCTGAGAAATTAGAAACTGAACTTCCCGTACTTTCAGTCGCAGAACCCTTTTCAACCTTAATCTCATAAGACTTAGTAGAAAGCGTCTTATAGGTTTTATCCTTAGTATCGAAATAAGAATACTCTACTGCCGGAATAGTAAAATCGCCCGCAAAACGAGGTATCATTGTATATTCAATAGTTTTAGAGCCAGTAACACCCGACGAAGTCGCTTTTATATTTACATCAACTTTAGGGTCAAAAGTTTCGAAATCAGCTGGAAGCTTAAGCTCAGGATCCTTTGTAAATTTAATATTTCCGGTTCCCGTAATAATAAGCTTAAGTGTAAGAGCCTCATTTGCTTTAATTTCAGTAGTGCTAATTTCAGAACTGATTTTATACTCACCAACACCACCCATAAACGAAGCCGGTTTACCAAATGGTAAAGCTACAGATTCTATACTTTGTACCCCTGAAGAAACAGTCTTGTTTATATTCTGATAGTTGTCAAAGAAATCATCAAATAGACTACGCATACGCTGCTGTACCCGTACAGGTATAAGCAAGTCAAGTGTAACTGCAGGTATATCTATCTTACCTGTCTTTTGTGGAAAAAGCAGATATTGTTTTAAAACGACAGTATAATAATTACGTCCGTTTACGTGCTCAAGATCATAGCTTTTCTGATCAGGTAAAGTAATTTCCTGTACTGTAAAGCCATCAAAATTAGGCAACTTAAAATCCTGTATCTGGGTGCGGTTATTTGTAGTTAGAAGTTTTATTGTAGCAAGTATTGATTCTCCTTCATAAACTTTCTTTTTAGAAAGCGATAGTCTAACCATTACATCATTTGGACCCACTCCACTTTCTGACGATTGCTGTGAAGATGATGCTGAAGTCGTTCCACCTCCGGCTGTACCACCGGTTTGTGACTGAGAGCTTTTATCTGACGGCAATACCTTTACTTTTGTTGTATTTGAAGAGTACTGTGATCCATCCACCTTAATCGTAGCCGCAGGCATAGAAAATTCACCCTCAGAGACTGCCATTAAGATATAAGTAAATGTCTTAGATGTCTCTGAAGTACGTTTGCCGTTACTAAATACCGTACTGTAGTTCTGAGACGTAGAAGGTCCCATAAGCATGTCAAAACCTGTAAAGTCTCCTACACGAAAATCTTTAGCGTCTGCATTTACAGTGTACTCTACTCTAAATTGCTGCCCCACCACTACGGCCGAAGGCGCATTTAAGCGAAACTGAACATCCTGCTTTGCCGATAAGGTCACACAAGTGAATAGCGTCAAAATGATGAAAAATATCTTTTTCATATTTGTTTTAATAGTTTTAATTTTAAAAGAATGTAATCAAAGCTCCGATATATAATATCAGCGCGATGATTACAGTTCTTATTTAATTTTTACAAATGTACATTTCAAAAAAGCAATTACAAAACTTAAAAATACAAGATTACCAGTCTTTATCCGTTTTACGTCTTTCCATCTGCTGCATTTGAGCTTTTTGAACCTTCTCCTGCACATCCTTTTCATCCTGATTTAAGGCATTAAGTATTTGCTCGGCAGCCTGTTGAGATATCTGTCCCTCTTGCTGCTGTTGCTCTTGCTGCTGCTGTTGTTGATTTTGATCTTGTTGATCTTGATTCTGATTTTGATCCTGGTTCTTATCTTGCTTATCTTTATCTTGTTGCTGATCCTTATTCTGTTCCTGCTGGTCTTTCTCTTGCTGCTGGTCTTTATTTTCGTCCTGCTTATCCTGCTGGTCCTGTTGCTGCTGCTCCTGTTCTTTCAATTTCTTCTGAGCAAATGCCAGATTATAGCGAGACTCGTCACTTTGTGGATTTAATCTCAATGCCTTTTTATAAGAATCAACCGCACTTTTGAAATCCTGCTTAGAAAGCTGAACATTACCAATATTGTGAAGTACCTCACTTATAAAAAGATTATCCTTAGCTCCCTGCAAAGCTTTAGAATACTGAGCAAGGGCATCGTCAAATTTCTCCTGTTTAAATAAAGAGTTACCAAGATTGTAAGCAAGAATTTCAGAATTGACAAATTGCTCCTGAGCTTTTCTATACTCAATCTCTGATTCTACATATTTTTCTTTCTCATATTGCGAATTACCCTTTCTTAGTCCACTGCGAAGCTCCTTCTGAGCAAACAATGAACTAAAAGAGACAAACAATACAAAAAACAGAATTATCTTTTTCATAACTTTACTTTTCAAAGAGTTTTATTTTACTCAATACTCTGTTCTTTCTGTCAAGGATAAATATATTAACAAAAAGAAGTATCAATACAAACCAGGCAACTATTTGGAATTTCTCATCATAATCAGAATAAACCTTAGACTCCAGTTCTGTTTTATTCATATTATTAATATCATCCATAAGAGCTTTCAAGGCACTGTTTGTATTGTCCGCTCTGGCATAAATACCGTGACCTGCCGAGGCAATCTCCTTAGCCATCTCCTCATTAAGCTTAGTTACCACAACATTGCCTTGCTTGTCTTTTCTAAAACTGTTGGGATTGCCACTATCATCCGGTATAGGTGCTCCCTGTAGGGAACCAATACCTATTACATCTACTTTTATGCCTTTCTCATAAGCCGAAGTTGCGGCTTGTACTGCATTACCTTCGTGGTTTTCACCATCTGTAATCACTACTATAGCCTTATCACTCGACTCATTTGGGGTAAACGAACGCGCCGCAAGATTTATCGCCTCGCCGATAGCCGTACCCTGAGATGATATCATATTAGGATGAATAGATGACATAAACATCTTTGCAGAAATATAATCGCTGGTAATTGGTAGTTGTGTAAAAGCGTCACCGGCAAATACAATAAGACCAACTTTATCATTCTTCATCTGATCAACTAGCCTTGACAACATCTGTTTTGATTTTTCAAGTCGGTTTGGCGCTATATCCCGCGAAAGCATAGAATTAGAAATATCAAGACAAATCATTACCTCTACTCCCTGCTTCTTCACTGTTTCCAGTTTAGAACCAAACTGTGGTCCAGCTATTGTAAATGCAAGAAGCATAAGAGCAATAAGCTGAAGCAGAAATTTCACTCTTGGCTTTGATGTCGAAGCATAAGGCATAAGAGCAGAAAGCATCTTAGGATCGCCATACTCTTTTAGCTGTTTTTTCCGCTTAGACACAGAGTATATATATACAAGAATTAATACAGGTACTGCCATAAGCAACCATAAAAATTCCGGGTGTGCAAATCTAAACATAATATTATTTTTAAATTTTCATTATGGTATAGTACGAAGCAACGTATTTCTAAGAAGAATATAAATCAATAATAAGCCAAAAGCAATAAGAGCAAACGGCAGATATTCTTCCTTTTTCTTACTAAACTCTCTGACACTTATTTTTGTCTTCTCCATCTTATCAATCTCTTCAAAAATAGATTTCAATTTTGATTTATCAGTAGCTCTAAAGTACTGACCACCTGTAATTGAAGCTATTTCTTTCAGTGTAGGCTCATCAATATCTACTTTCATATCCTGATAAACGACTGTACCATAGGGTGTCATAGCCGGAAATGGGGCTGTGCCCTGTGTACCAACGCCTACCGTATACACACGTACGCCAAAAGCCTTAGCTATCTCTGCCGATGTAATAGGAGCCACATCTCCTGCGTTATTTGTACCATCAGTTAGCAATATTATGGTTTTTGATTTAGCCTGGCCGTCTTTTATTCGGTTCACTGCCGTAGCAAGACCGTTACCAATTGCCGTAGCGTTACCGTCAATAAGCTCTGTATTAACATCCTTAAGCAGATTCAACAAAACCGCGTGATCAGTAGTCATAGGACACATAGTAAAACTTTCTTTAGCGAAAATAACCAAACCTATATTATCTGTAGGACGACCAAGTATAAACTGAGACGCAACATCTTTTGCAGCCTCAACACGATTAGGTTTAAAATCGGCTGCAAGCATACTGCCAGATACGTCAAGTGAGATCATTATATCTATACCCTCGGTATCGCTCTTACTCCATGAGTCGGTTGACTGGGGGCGGGCTAACACAACTATGAGTAGCCCCATCGCAGTGACAAGAATTCCAAAATTAACATGTCTCAAATAATGCTTATAACTGCGTGGCAGCTTAGCGAAAGCGGAGACAGTAGGAACTTTCAGCGATGCCTGCGCTCCTTTCTGCGTACGGATATACCAGGCTATAACCGGGATAAGCAATATCAGCAGATATAAATATGAAGGGTTTGCAAATATCATTTTAAATTAATTTTTATCATTCCTACTCTTTATCCTGTATCTCTGAATCTGACTCTTTTTCTTCGATCGGCTTCATATGACTCTCCTCTATAAATACAAGAGCGTTTCTCATGCTCATTTCATTATCATCAAGTAAAGGTGTCATTTTGGCGAACTTCACAAAATCAGAAACTTCAAGTATCTGTTTCAGATTTGAAATTACAGGTTTTACATTCTCATTAGAACGTATTTCATATAAGATCTCAGAACTGGTCATCTCCATAGCATTGATATGATACTCATCACTTAAATAGCGTCTTAGAATATCTGTTAATGCCGTGTAATACTCCTTATTAAAACCTTGCTGCCACAATTTCTGCTCTTTCAATGACTCGAGTGAACTTATTGCCTGATCATAAGGTGGTACCTTAGGTGTATCATCCAGTTCCTCTGGATTATCAACTCTTCGTCTCCATCTTTTATATGCTATGTAAGCAAGAACACAAACAGCTGCCACTGCAAGAATCCAGTAAAATATATTCAGATAATCCCATATCACAAATTCCGGTTTTTTGATACCCATTATATCAACCACTTCCGTAGAATCATCAGCTATATCATAAGTGATAACCTTCAATGCCAGCGGATTTGATTTATACATATTCACACCTGCAACAAACTCCGCGCCCGGTATGTAGTAAAGTGCCGAATCAAACGAAGTGACAAGAATATCCTGCTTTACAGTTATCCTCGAGTCATTTAAACGTATTGTATCTTTAGGCAACACTTTAAGTATCTCTATACCCGATACAAGCGTGTCTTTAAATGCCGGAAAGGTAACCTGTTGATCTTTATCCTGAGTAACCTCATAATGAATCAGTGTCTGCTGGCCTATAGCCAGATGAGTAGAGTCAATAGAGGCATTTACCTGTACATTCTGCGCATATACATTATATGATACAAACGACAGAAAAATAAGCGTGAGACTTCTTATTATACTCTTCATGATTATCCTCTTTTCTTAAACATTCCAATCAAAGCCGGCACAAAATCTTCATTTGTCGCAACAGACACAGAATCGACCCGGCTTTTATTGAATATATCATTTACTTTTTGCTGAGATGTCTCCCACCATTTATTATATGTATCACGCACCTTCCTCGACGACGAATCAATCCACAAAGTCTGACCTGTCTCCGCGTCGCGCATCTTAACAAGACCTACATCCGGCAAGCTTTTCTCGCGCGGATCATAAACCTGTATAGCTACAATATCATGTTTTTTACTTGCTACATTAAGAGCGTTTTGATAGTCTGCTTTTCCTACAAAGTCGGAGATAAGAAATGTGGTACATCTTTTCTTCTGTGCATTGGTTATATACTGCAATACGCGTCCGATATCAGTACCCTTCTCTACAGGTTCAAACTGAATAAGCTCACTAATTATTGCAAGCACATGTTTTTTACCTTTTTGAGGCGGGATATACTTCTCTATTCTGTCGGAGAAAAAGATTACACCTATTTTATCATTATTTTGAATTGCAGAGAATGCCATTGTCGCAGCAATCTCCGTTATCATCTCCTGCTTAGTTTCAACATCGGTACCAAACTCTCGGCTACCCGACACATCTACCAAAAGCATAACAGTCATCTCTCGTTCCTCTTCAAAAATCTTAATATGAGGAGTATTCTGTCTGGCCGTTACATTCCAGTCTATATCGCGTATATCATCACCGTATTGATACTCTCTAACTTCGGAAAATGCCATACCACGCCCCTTAAAAGCTGAGTGATATTGTCCGGCGAATACATTCTTCGACAAACCACGCGTCTTAATTTCTATGCGACGCACCTTTTTAAGTAGTTCGCTGGTTTCCATTGTTTGTTTATTTTTTATTTAAGTAAATATACAACTCCTTATTTATGATTATAATCAAGGAACTTCTACTTTATTAAGTATCTCGTTAACCACCTCCTCTGATGTCAGGTTGTTTGCCTCTGCTTCATAACTCAAGCCGATACGATGACGCATTACATCTGGACAGATTGCTCTTACATCTTCAGGAATAACATAACCACGACGCTTAAGAAAAGCGTAAGCACGCGCAGCAAGCGCAAGGTTAATTGAGGCACGCGGTGAAGCGCCATAAGCTATCATACCTTTAAGATCTGCAAGACCGTGCAGTTCGGGGTATCTGGTTGCAAATACAATATCTACAATATATTTCTCAATTTTTTCGTCAATATACACTTTGTTTACTACCTCTCTTGCATCCAAAATCTCCTGTTTAGTCAGAATCGGTTTAAGCTCTACTTTCGAACCTGATATCTGCTGACGAATGATTAGTTTCTCCTCCTCTTTCTTTGGATAGTCAATTTTAACTTTCAACATAAAACGGTCTGTTTGCG
>CAMTOT010000055.1 GCA_947074165.1 uncultured Bacteroidales bacterium | reverse complement strand
AGTTCAGATCTAATATCTTAAATCTGAACCCTGATATTTTTTCATTTACACAAAGATTTGGACACTGTCTTTTTATAAGCTATTGTATGCTATTAAATATTGTCATTAATTTCTGAATTTACACATAAATCAATTATATACGAATTCAGAAGTACCTCGTATATCTGCTGACGATGCACCTATATAGATCTTAAACTTGCCTTTTTCAGCTTTCCAGTCACCAATAGACTCATCATAAAACTTAAGATCATCCTCTGAAATATCAAAAGTGACAAGTTTTTCTTCACCTGGTTCAAGACTAATCTTTTCATAATGCTTAAGCTCTTTCACAGGACGTAAAACAGAACATTTCTCATCTCCTATATATAATTGAACAATCTCTTTTCCAGCCTTTTCACCTGTATTTTTGACAGCGACAGATACTGTGATTGGATTATTACCATCAAACTGCTTAGATGACAAAACAGGCTTTCCGTAACTATAAGTCGTGTAACTTAATCCGTGACCAAATGAGAATAAAGCAGGTATCTTTTTTGTATCATGCCAACGATAGCCGACAAGGATATCTTCTTTATAAATCTGTTTTATACTATCGCCCGGGTAAGATAATTCACCCATAGCGTGTGCGCCATTGTCTGATAGTTTCTTTTGGAAGGAAAAAGGAAGTTTACCTGACGGATTTACTTTACCTGATAGTACATTAGCTATAGACTTACCTCCCATAGAACCAAGATACCAACCCTGAACTATAGCAGGTACTTTATCTGCCCACGGCATCTCTACGGCATTACCTGAAAGGTTTACAAAAACCATATTAGGATTAACACTAAGAAGTTCCTCTACAAGTATATCTTGTCCGAAAGGAAGTGCATAAGATAATCTGTCTCCACCTTCACAATCCTGAAAATGGTTCTTATTAAGTCCTCCAACCATTATTATAAGATCTGCGTCTTTAGCCATAGCTACAGCCTCAGCTCTTAAAGAATCTACTTCCTTCTGAGGAATTATGTCGGCACGACCATACATAGGGCGACCAGCACTGTAACCGCGGGCAAATTTTATCTTATCTCCATAAATATCGATGAGACCATCAAGCGGAGAAACCATGTCTTTTACTTTCAGCTCAGAAGACCCACCTCCCTCGTTAAGCATTCTTACGGCATTATCTCCAACCACAAGTATACTATTGTATTTTGAACCCTCAATTGGCAAAACAGGCATACTTCTTTTTGACACAGGACTATTTTTCAGAAGCACAATACCCTCATTTCCTATAGTTTCAGCTATCTCATAGTGTTCTTTTGTAGCAACAGCTCCATGAGGCTTATTTCTATCCATAGAAGTACGGAAAATAAGACGAAGAATACGCGCAGCTTTATCATCTACGATAGAATCTGATACTTCTCCTTTACGGGCCATGGCAAGATAGGCTTTACCAAGATAATAATCATCATAGGTAAAAGCACTCTCTGTCGTAAGGCCGTTTGTATATGATCCCATCTCAATATCAAGGCCAAATACGGCAGCCTCGTATGTATCATGCGCTCCTCCCCAGTCGGTAACAACCACTCCGTCAAATCCCCAGTCATTTTTAAGAATTTTATTAAGAAGGATATCATTATGACACGCATGCTGACCTCTAAATTTATTATACGCGCCCATCACAGTCCAAGCCCGGCCATCTTTAACAGCCATTTTAAAGGCTGGTAAATATATCTCATGTAATGCTCTGTCACTAAGATACACATCAATATGACCACGCCATAACTCCTGATTATTAAGAGCATAATGCTTTACACTCACTGCCACACCATTCTTTTGAATCTCCTGTATATAAGGCACACACATCGTACCTGCAAGATAAGGATCCTCACCCATATACTCAAAGTTACGGCCATTAAGAGGTGTGCGATAGATATTTATGCCAGGACCTAACAATACATCTTTTTTTCTGAATCTCGCCTCAGCTCCTACAGCGCGACCATAATCGGCAGATTGTTCAAGATCCCATGTAGCAGCAAGACATGTAAGTGCCGGAAATGCAGTAATGCTATCATTAGTCCAACCTGCATAGGCCCAAGAGTTCCAACTAATCTCTGCTCTCACTCCATGTGGACCATCACTCATCCATAACTCAGGAATACCAAGTCTGGGAACACCCGGAGAACTAAACTTACTCTGTGCATAACACAACCGGGTTTTCTCCTCAAGAGTCATCCGGCTTAGAGCATCCTTTACTCTGTCTTCAATATCTTTTGTATCATCCGCATATATCGGAGTCTGCGCCATCACAGGCGAAAGAGTTGTAATAAGAGCTATAGCTATTAATAGTTTTTTCATTGGTAATAATTATTTCGATTCAATTTTTACTGTAGACGATTTTATATTAGCTGAAGAAGCAGTAAGGTTAATTTTCCCTTTAGATCCATTATTTTGAACAATCACAACACATTTTCCATTAAATGCTTTTCTGTAAGGTGATTTAAATGATTCCATAGATGTAGGATTTCCGTTATCCACACCGGCAATAAAAGCAGAGCCGTCAACATCAAATTTAATAAGATTATCTGCGTTAGGACAAATATTCCCATTTTTGTCAAGAACCTCAACAGTTACATAACTAAGATCATATCCATCAGCTTTAATTAATGCTCTGTCAGGAGTTAGTTTGATTGAAGCAGGGGCTCCGGCTGTAAAAATCTCCTTCTCGGCAATTATCTTACCATTTCTTCGAGATACAACTTTTACTGATCCCGGATAATACTTAACCCTCCATTTTACATGAAATGTATCTGGTTCTTTTGCTTTCACACCTTGTGATACTCCATTGACAAAAAGTTCCACCTCATCAGCCTGACTATAATATGTCCACATATCAACTTCCTGACCCGTATTCCAGTTCCAATGAGGAAATAGATGAAGTACTTTCTTATCAGACCATTCAGACTGATACATATAATATACATCCTTAGGGATACCAGCTAAATCAACTATACCAAAAAAAGAGCTTCTCGCCGGAAAACCAAATGGTGTTGGTTCGCCAAGATAGTCAAAACCAGTCCATACGTATTGTCCGCTCACAAACTTATTATTTTTCACCATCCTCATCATACCCTCATGAGTCGTCCCCCAAGGTACATGGCAATGGTCGTAAGCAGAACATGCATATATATCATTTTCAAAAGGCTTATCCCAGCGTTCCGGCCAAATAATCTCTTTATCACTCGGCATTGTAAAATATCCCCTGGTCTGAAGTGCGGATACAGTTTCCGCTGCAATAAACGGTTTATTTGGAAAATTTTCAGGAACAGCCGAAAACCAGTCCTCATGATAATTATAACCAATTATATCAAGAGAGTTTGATTTAAATAAATGATTATTTGGATTAGGCTCATTACATCCCGCCGTAACAGGACGTGTTTTATCAAGTTCTTTAACTTTATCAACAAGTTTTTGACAAAGAAGTGAATTTACGCTTATCTCAGTATCATTTGCAAGCATCTCCTCGCTTTGTCCAAAATTTAATATAAGATTAGCTTCCTCAAGGGATAATGTGTCGGCATTTGCATGTGACCACTGCTCCAATACCTCGTTACCCACACTCCACATAAAAACAGACGGATGATTCCTGTCTCTCATTATGTGATCGCGAAGATCCTGCTCATGCCATTCACTAAAGTATCTTGAATAATCATGTTTAGTCTTTTTCTTTCTCCACATGTCAAAAGTCTCATCCATGACGATAAAACCCATTTTGTCACAAAGCTCTAAAAGTTCGGGAGCCGGAGGGTTATGAGCCGTACGAATGCCATTGCAACCCATTTCTTTAAGAATTTCAAGTTGACGTTCTATAGCTCTTGTGTTTACAGCCGCACCGAGAGCACCTAAGTCATGGTGCATACATACGCCGTTAATCTTTACATGCTTTGAGTTTAAGAAAAAGCCTTCTTTAATATCAAAATTAAAGATACGCACACCTGTAGATGTATTATAATTATCTATAAGTGCCCCATTTTCATACACCTCTGATCTGACATTATATAAATAGGGATCTTCAATGCTCCATAATAAAGGTTTATTTATATTAAGTCTATGATCAAAAGTCAGATTATCTCCTTGTCTGATTTGTTTAATATCGGACGTGCGTATTATTTCATTTCCGGTGGCATCCTGAAGTATTGATATAAGTTCTATATTTTTATTATGCTCCGAAGTATTACTCACGGTTGTAGACACTACAATATCTGCACTCTCTTTAGTAACATTCTCTGATATAACATAAGTACCCCAATGTGATATATGAACCTTGTCTGTAACCGTAAGCCATACATTTCGATATATACCACAGCCTGAATACCATCTTGAATTTGGTTGCTCATCGTTGTCTACTCTTACAGCAATAACATTATCCTGATCAAACTTAAGATATGGAGTTATATCATACCTGAATGAAATATAACCAAAAGGTCTGTGTCCTAATAACTCACCATTAACATATACAGAAGAATTCATGTATACTCCGTCAAAATCAATATACATATTCTTGTCCATATACTCAGAAGGGACATTGAATGATTTTCTATACCAGGCAATGCCTCCTGGCAATGCGCCACCTCCTGGTCCTGAAGGATTCTCTGAGGAGAAGTTGCCCTCGATTGACCAGTCATGGGGAAGATTTAATCTTCTCCATGAACTGTCATCGAAACTATTATGTTTGGCATCTGAAATATCAGCAAGTTTGAAGTTCCAATCCGAATTGAAAGAAATTCGTTTTCTTGGCTCTTCAATCGTCTGATTATTACACGATGAAAACAGAAATAAGGTATAAAATAGAATTAGAAATATATTTTTCATAAAATTACAGTTTAACATTCTGCTCTGCTCCGGTATATCTCACGGAAACACCTTTTGCAGAAAGATCAAATTTCTGTGCTTTATCATTGTCAACCAATACAATATTGAAAGTACGTTCATTTAACATTCCGGGAAATTCGCCTTTACGACCACCTATTGTAAGCTGTTTTTTATCATTATCATATACAAATTCAATTGTAGAGAAAGCTCCTTTCTCATAATTATAATTTACATTCTCATCTTCATAAAGCGTAAAACTACCATTAGCACCTGCATAAACGTAAAGATTAATATTATCTGCAGGCTTCTCATCTGAGTATTGCAAATCAGGACCATAAGGCATTATTGCACCAGCCGGAACAAATAACGGTATTCTCTCATACTCAGCTTTTACAATCTGATTTCCGGAGCCGATGCTCTGTCCTGTATAGAAATCATACCAGACTGTAGTTTCTGGAAGATACACTGCCAGCTCTCTTGCTCCATATTCATATACCGGACATACCATTAGAGAAGGACCAAACATATATTGCTCTTTTATGTTTATCACTTTTTTATCAGCTGAATAATCCATAATCAACGGACGCATCATTGTATAGTCATTAAAGTGAGTCATACCAGCCAAAGAATATATATATGGCATCATATTATAGCGAAGTTTTGTATAATAAGCTATAGTCTTATAAGCAGGATGATTCTCGGGCGCGATATTCCACAACTCTCTGTACGGATATTGACCATGAGATCTAAACAGCGGACAGAAAGCACCGAACTGATACCATCTTGCATTTAACTCTCGCCACTCTTTCATATCGTCATTTTCAACGCCGGTCTTGTCAAATACTTTTTGCGCTCTTTCATAACGTGATTCAACACAGAATCCACCGATATCCATAGTCCAATAAGGAATCCCACTTATTGCAAAGTTTAGTCCCGCTGAAATCTGTGCTTTAAGGTCTTCCCAACGCGTAGCAATATCACCACTCCATGTAGCTGTAGAATATCTCTGTGTGCCGGCAAATCCTGATCTGGTAAGAAGAAAAACACGCTTATCAGGGTCTACACCTCTCTGTCCATCATATATAGCTTCTGCATTAACAAGCGCATAGGCATTAAAATACTCCGTAGATGGACCAAGTGCCGTCGGACCGCACAATGCTTTTCTATAATCCATGTCTGTACAATCGCGTACATTTGGTTCGCTGGCATCCATCCACCATGCGTCAATTCCCAGACTATAAAGATTTTCTTCCATCTGATTCCAAAACATCTGCCTCGCCTCAGCTGAGTAAGCATCATAGAATGAACCTACGTATCCTGGGCCTACCCAATCTCTGATACTATCTTTTGCTGCCTGAAGATACATCCACCCATTTCTCTCAAAATCCTTATAATTATCGGTTGTACAATAAAACTTAGGCCATACTGAGATCATCATCTTCGCATTCAGACTATGTATCGAATCGACCATACCTTTTGGATCCGGGAAGCGCACCATATCAAATTTATGACTTCCCCACGCGTCTTCAGGCCAGTAATTCCAGTCAAGCACAATATTATCTATAGGAATTTTTCTATCTCTGAAACCCTTAAGTGCAGACAATATCTCATCCTGTGTTTTATATCTTTCCCTACTCTGCCAATATCCCATTGCCCATTTAGGCATAATTTGAGATTTACCTGTCAGGTCACGATATCCGCTTATTACATCGTCCATATTATCGCCGGCAACGAAATAATAATCAATTTCAGGATTCATCTCACTAAACCATGATTGTTTATTCTGTTGTACAGGATCAACAGGACTCAATACTCTCAGACCACAATAAGATTCATAGCCATCAGGCTGCCATTCAATACGCACCGGCACTTTTTTCCCTTTCTCAAGATCCATTGAGAATTTATAACTATTAGGATTCCATGCAGTACGCCATCTTTCGGGCACAACCTCTTTATTGTCTATAAATACCTTTGTATATCCTGCGTAATAAAGTATAAATCTGAATGTACCTGTTTCGGCTGGTTCTATTTCACCTTCATAAGCTACATTAGCGCCCATAAGTGTAAATCCTTCAGGTAGATTTTTATTAGCTTTAAGGTTCTCAAAATAGACAGACTCTTCTGCCCGCACCAGTTCTGTTCCTTTTGCGGGCAGATAAGTACCTGTCAACGAACCCTTATTACCAAATTTATCATATATCTCAAACACCTCTCCCAACTGTGAATAGTCACGTGGATCACCAAAACGTGACAGGGAATAACTATCCCAAAGAATACCATAATTCTTATTTGACACTACGAAAGGAACTGAAACTTTTGTATTGTACTGAAAAAGCTCCTCATTTTTCCCTTTATAATTAAACTCATCAGCCTGATGCTGACCTAAACCATAAAATGCCTCATCCTCTGGTGACTCAAACACCTGTTGAACGGCGTATTGACTTTTACCGTCAACAGCAACAGGTGTAAAATTCTTACCGCCACCTTTATTCTCCTGAAGAATTATACCTCCGTTCTTATCAAAGAAACATACTTCTCCGGTTATCTTATTAACAGAAGCCTTTAGTTCTGATGTAGATATCAGCACCTCTGTTTCGTTTTTTTCGATTGTGAAAGGAGTTGTTTTTTTGGTTGGCAATACAATCAGACTTTTTCTTTCTGAAAACTCTTTAAGAGGGGTCGCCGATACTCTTATAAGTTTCTCTCCCTTTACTTCCAGTCTGACCATTCTTACGTCTTCAGAATTACCCTGAGAGATATTAACTATAATTCCGTCATCTAATATCTGAACATCATTTGATTGGCAGGACACCATAGATATGCCCGCTAATAATGATAAAGAGAATGTCACTTTATTCATATTCTTCATGGTTTTAGTTTAATTTATATTTCTGAATGTAAAAATAAATGTTAGTGAAAAAATAAGCCCACTACAATGTTGATTTGTGTGGGCTTATTTGATGTAACATAATTAATTTTGTTACATGTAAGGGTATTATTTGTTATTTACCTTCAGTTTCCTGATATGTAGAAGGTAAAACACCAAATTCCTCTTTAAAATACTTACTAAAATACTTAGGATTATTAAACCCAACCTGAAATGAAATCTCGGCTATATTCTGTTGACTTTCACGCAATAACTGCGCAGCTCTCTTGAGTCTTATAATTCGAATAAACTCTATAGGCGTTTTACCTGTGATAGCGAGCAGGCGTTTATACAAATGCACCCTGCTCATACCAAGTTCATGACTCAGTTTTTCAACAGACAAATCAGTATTAGCAATATTTAGCTCAATATATTTTACGGCATTATCTATTAGTTTCTCATCAAGTGACGTTATCTCAATATGACTTGGTTCAGGCACAATCTGAGCACCCATTTTTCGTGGTCTTAACTCTAATAATTTTTTTATTCTCAACTGGAGTATATCCATATTAAATGGTTTTGACAAATACTCATCAGCTCCGAGAGAGAATCCCTCAAGTCGGCTTTCAGTAGAGTCCTTAGCTGTAAGCATTATAAAAGGCACATGTGCCGTATTCTTACCGGACTTTACCAGACGACAAAGTTGGTTTCCATCCATTACAGGCATCATTACGTCGCTTATAATCAGATCGGGGATTGACTCAGACACCGACTCCCATGCTTCTCTTCCGTTTACTGTCAGTTTTATCTGATACATCTGACTAAGACTATCATAAAGAAATGTTAGAAAGTCTTCATTATCATCTACAATCAGAAGAAGAGGTCGCTTATCTTCTTTTGTATCTGATACTTTCTTTTTATCAATTATTATATTTTCCGCATTAATAGCAGCATCTGCTACTTTAGCCGTATCGTAATTCAATGCTTCAGCAGATGTCCTTGCAAAACCTATTATCTCATCATTTATATTTGTTTTTATATTTTGCTCAGGATATCTCACTGGTATTCTGACTATAAATACGCTACCGGCTGGCACGTTATCAAGTATTAGGACTTCGCCACCATGCAGCTCAACAAAATCTTTAACAATATTAAGCCCAACTCCGCTTCCGGTATGTTCCGGGTGATTTACCTGGTAAAACCGCTCGAAAATATGTTCCTTATCAGCATCTTTAATACCGATTCCGTTATCAGACACCTTTATCTCAAGAGTATCTTTATCTCCATCATTTATAACATCAAGAGAAACATCAACTCTACCTCCTGGCGAAGTAAATTTAAATGCGTTAGATAATAGATTCATTAAAACTTTACCGATTTTATCTCCGTCAAACGAGATATTAAGATCTTGTTTAGATGAAAAAAATGTAAGATGTACATTCTTTTTCTCCGATAAAGATTTAAATGACGTGCATATATTATCAATATACTCTACAATATCTCCGTCAGAAAGACTAAGCGTATGACCTTTCACATCACTTTTCCTAAAATCAAGAAGCTGATTTACCATATTAAGCAAACGGAGTGCATTATTCTGTACCATCTGAAGTTTGTCGGTTAGAATATCATCAGATTTATACTCTTTGATCAACGCGTCAATGGGTGAAATAATAAGAGTAAGCGGTGTTCGCAAATCATGGCTTATGTTTGTAAAAAAGCGCAGTTTCATATCATTCAACTCCTGATTCTTCTTTGCACTTTGCTCGATCTGATCCATCTTATAGCGGTTGCGCTCAACTTTAATAACCAAATATCTTGCGGCGAAAAGTACTATCATAAGGATTATTAGATATAGAAAGAAAGCCCATCCTGTAAGCCAGAAAGGTGGATTCACAATAATTTTAAGACAACTTTCTTTATCTCCGATATATCCGTCACTATTTATTGCCTTTACTTTAAGAATATAAGTCCCGGGGGTAAGATTAGTATATGTTACCTTTCCAATATTAGTTGTAAGCCAATCATCATTAAATCCCTCCAGTTTATACATATATTTCACTTTATCAGGCAAAACATAATTATCCGAAGAGAACATTACGCTAAAAATATTTTGTTCATATTCAAGCTTAACACTCTCGATCCTATTTACAGATTTTTCAAGTATAACCCGTCCGTTATACTCTTTACTAATTTCTATTTTTTCATTAAACAACAGCAAATCAGTGAATATCACATTAGGCAATACATTATTGTATTTAATCTGAGATGGTTGATGACGATTCAGACCATAAAGACCTCCCATAAGAATCTCGCCTGTAGATGACTTCCTTATTGAACGCTGGTTATATTCACAATTTTGAAGGCCGTCTTTATCATCGTAACTATAACATCTATATATAAACAAGCCACTTTTATCATCAATTGTCGTTATAACATTTGTAACACCTTTTGCTGTCGTAATCCACATATTTTTGCTGTCATCCTCTACTATCCCAGTTACAAATTGACTAGACAAACCATTTTCCACAGATATAATATCAAGATCATCTGTTTTAGGATTATATATATTTACACCTTCACGCGTAGCAATCCATATCAGACCACGCGTATCTTCATATACCTGATTAATATTTAAATTCGTAAAACTCTTTTTTCCTGACTTTGTGCCTGTAAGATTAGTAATATTTCTATTCGTAAGATCCATAACCGACAATCCTCTTGCCGTACCTATGTACATCATATTACTTCGCGTTATATACAAAGAGGTTATTATATCAGACAACAAATTATCAGCATAGGCTGTATAGGTCTGAAAATTGCCATTACTCTGACTATAACACTGAAGACCTCCCGTAAGTGTTCCAATCCAGATATTTTCATCCTTATCTTCTGCCAAAGCCCATACATTATTATTAGATAATGAATTCTTATTATCAGATTTATTTATAAAATTTATAAATCTTCCATTATCATAACAAGAAAGTCCACCCCAGAATGTACCTATCCATAATTTGCCGTTTTTTGATAATAATAAGGATACAATTACATCTGAATTTAACCCTTTAGTGTTCTTAACTGTAAAATATTGTTTTTCATTAGTCCTACTATTCCATCGAAGCAATCCCGCGTCATTAGTTCCGAGCCACAAACTTTTATCCTGCCCCTCTTCTATACAATTTATATCACCTAAATAATCAAGCCCGAACTTGAAGGAACATTCATAATAACATGACACGCCCCTTTTGTAAGCACCGACCCACATTCCACCATCTTTATCTGAGTAAATAGCATTTATAGTATTATGGTGCAACGCTCTTTCATCATCTGTATTACACTCAATTTTAGTTATTTCACCGGTTCTTTTATTCAGGATATCAATTCCTGACTGATCTTTTCCTATCCATATTCTCCCATTATTATCACAGGCTACGGCTCTGACCATATCATAAGACGCATTTATATCAGTCTTACAGAAATGCTTAACCCATTGCTCATTTTCAGGAGAATATAACCATAGACCAAAAGGCCCGTAAATCCACAGATCCTGATCCATATCTACGAAAGCGGCAAAATAATCATTCTTCCCACTTCCTATTTGAGTGTGTATCTTATCATCAATGTATTTCACAGAGCAGCTCAGCTTGTCTACACAGGCTAAAAGACCATTATTATAAATTACAAAAATTAAATTATTACTTTCCGTTATACATTCAATCTCACCGGCCGGTAATACCCCGTCTGCAAATAGGATATGTTTCAAATGCGTTGTTTGAGGATCATAATAAAAGACTCCTTTACCATATATATAAAACCAGAACGACTTCTCCTTATCTATATACATCCTGGAAGGGACACCGTCAATACCGATTTCCCACATCCATGATCTGATATCTATATTAAATGACTCAATATCCGGATTGAACATAACATATCCGGAAGGTGTATGTACCCACAAATTACAATCATTATCCTCCTGGACATCAAGTATGTAATTATCTGTAACTTCCAGGTTATCCGGTCCGTAATTTCTATAGGTATCTATCTTAATACCATTATAACGATTTAATCCGGCTGCGGTCGAGAACCACATAAAACCCTGAGAATCTCTGAATATATGATTTATTTGGTTATTAGATAATCCGTCTTTAACTTCTATGTGTTTAAACATAAAATCGTGTGCCGTTGAGACAGCCGGAGTTAACAAAAAATAAAGTAGTAAAGAAATAGAAGTGATAATTCTATTCATAATAAAAAGTGTGTTTAAGTATTAGTGGACAAATATTGGTATACAAATAAAATGAATTTTAACGTAATATCACAACTTCATCGCATTTATATATAACAATGTCCCGTACACGATACTGCCTACGGGACATATAAAAGACAAATAGATCGGAAGAGCACACGTCTGAACTCCAGTCACCGCTCATTATCT